>JAKJCH010000011.1 GCA_022706565.1 Bacillota bacterium
CTACCGGTAAAGTGACCGACAATCTCCACGTTCTGGGCAGCAGCGCCTATCCCATCTATCTGCTCGACCTTCCCCAGCAGCCCGCCATCTTCGAATCCGGCATCAGCTGTTTGGGGCAGGTGTATGTCGAGGCCGTACGCTCCGTGTTGGGTGACCGGCAACCGGCTTATCTGTTCATCAGCCATGCCCACTGGGACCATGCTGGCTCGGCCGCCTACCTGAAGCAGGCTTTTCCGGACATGCAGATAGCCGCCTCACCGTTGGCGGCGGCCACTCTCCAGCGGCCCGGAGCAGTAAAGGTCATCACCCAGATCAACTCTGAAGGCTTGAGCTTCGTAAAGCTTGAAGACGGTTTCGATTATTCCCGCCTGATCGCGGAGCCTTTCCGGACTTTCGAGGTCGACCTACCGCTGCACGACGGTCAGGTGGTGGAGATAGACGACACCACTAGCGTGCAGGTGCTGGCCACACCCGGCCATACCCGCGACCACCTGAGTTACTACCTGCCCCGGCAAAGGGTATTGGTGGCAGTGGAAGCGGGCGGGTATATGAGCAGTTCCGGCCAGATCGAACCTGAGTTTGTAGCCGACTATGACGCCTATGTAGAATCGGGGCGGCGGTTGGCGCAGCTGCCGGCCGAAATACTGCTGCAGGGGCACAACATAGTTTTCACCGGCCGGGAAGAGATCAGCGATTTCTTCTCCCGGTCTATCCGGGAAACGGTTGCCTACCACGACCGCATTTACGAACTCCTGGACCAGGAGCAAGGGGATATTGAGCAGGCGGTGCAGAGACTTAAGGCCGAACGATGGGATAATGTGGAAGGCTTCAAGCAGGATGAATACGTGTATGTCTTAAACCTCAAAGCCCAGGTGAAACACCTGGCCGACCGACTAAAGGCAAAGGATAGCGGTCGGCAATGATGGAGATGATCCTGCCCATCGCGGTTCTGGCATGGGTCTCCTATTGCTGGTGATGGGCTTTAGTGGAATAACGCAAACCCGTTTCCACCTACATGGTGGAAACGGGTCAAGTGCTGGCTGGTATGGTGCCACACCGGGACATCGGACTCTGCTTTTACCCGAGCTTCCTTCTGGTATTGGTATGCCGGGACCGCACTCGGTAAAATTACAATAGCTTGTCGGCTTTCAAGGTTTGGTAGAGTTTGTATCCCCCGGTAATATTCCTGACGTTTTTACCATGCTGGCTCAGGATACGGGTAGCTATATAGGAACGCAAACCCACATGGCAGGAGACCGCCACCGTGGTGTCCTGGGGTATTTCATCCAGACGGCTGCGCAGTTCATCCAGTGGTATGTTGACCGCTCCGTCGATTGGTCCTTTCTCCACCTCGCTGGCAGTCCTGACATCGAGCAGGAACCCTCCCTTTTGCTTTAGTTCCGGTATGTCCAGCCAATCGACTGCTTCCACGTCGCCGTTGATGATGTTGCCGGCTGCATAGGCTGCCATGTTGACTGGGTCCTTGGCTGAGGAGAAGGGCGGAGCGTAGGCCAGTTCCAGCTCCTGCAGGTCGAAAACGGTCATGCCCGCCCTAATGGCGGTGGCCACCACGTCGATGCGTTTGTCCACCCCATCATAGCCCACAATCTGCGCTCCCAGCACTTTGCCGGTGTCGGGGGTGAACAGCAGTTTGAGGGTCATCTGGGTGCCGCCCGGGTAATAGGTGGCGTGGGGGAAGGGATGGATTATACATGACTTAAAGGCGATGTCCATCTTTTTAAGGATTTTGGCGTTGGCGCCGGTGACCGCACACACCAGATCGATAATCTTGACGATGCCGGTGCCCTGAGCGCCGTTGTACTTGACGGCCCGACCACAGATGTTATCGGCTATCATGCGGCCCTGGCGATTGGCGGGACTGGCCATAGGCACCAACGCATCACGCCCGGTCACCAAATCACGTACCTGGATGGCGTCTCCGGCAGCATAGATAAAAGGATCGGAAGTGCGCAGGTACTCGTCCACCAGGATGCCCCCGGTGGAGCCGATAGCCAAACCGGCCTGGCGGGCCAGACTGGTCTCGGGCCTGACCCCGATGCCCAGGACCACCATCTGGGTTGGGATAGAAGTGCCGTCAGCCAGGCGTATGCCTTCAGCCTTGTCGGTACCCTCGATAGCCACCACCTGGCTGTTGAGGTGCAGCTTGATACCTTGTTTACGCATATATTGATGGACGATAGCCGCCATTTCACGATCCAGCGGGCCCATGACCTGATCGGCGGCCTCGACTACATGGACCTCCACCCCGCGGGTATGCAGGCTTTCGGCCATCTCCAGGCCGATGAACCCGGCTCCTACCACTACTGCGCTGGCCGGCAGCTGGGCATCGACATACCCTTTGACCATGTCGCTGTCGGGAACGTTGCGGATAGTGAACACATTTGGCAGTCTGACGCCAGGAATATCTGGTGTTATGGGGGCCGCACCGGGGGAGAGAACCACGTAATCATAACTCTCCCGGTAGGTCTCACCGCTGGTCAGGTTTTTGACTTCTACCTCTTTGGCCTCCGGGAATATGCCGACCACTTCGCTCATGGTGCGAACATCGATTTTGAAACGACTCTTCATGGCCTTGGGGGTTTGCACCAGCAGGCTGGATCTCTTGGGGATTACTCCGCTAACGTAGTAAGGCAGGCCGCAATTGGCGAAAGAAATGTATTCGCCCCGTTCAAACATCACGATTTGCGCCTCTTCGTCGAGTCTCCTCAGACGGGCGGCGGCACTGGCCCCTCCAGCTACTCCGCCAATAATTACTACCTTCATGATATCCCTCCTTTGATTATTTGTTTGGGTCTTCATAATCAGCCGATTTTGCCGTCAAGGATCTTATATAGTCTCGTATTGCGTGATCAGGCTGTGGTCCTTGACTATTCCAACGGCCAGAGAATGATGGAAGGAGATGACCATATCGATCATCTCCGGCTCGGAAATTGTCTTCCGGACTATCCATTGGTTGACTGCATATCTGATTATGGCTAGAGTGGCGCTGGCCACGGGAGTTACCGGCAAGTCTCGAAATAGGCCTCTTTTGATGCCGTATTCGATGTTGCGGCTGGTGAAAGCCAGGAAACGGTCGTCAAACTCCTGCAGGCATTGGTCGATGCTGTCGCTGATCCCATGGACCCGGCTGTATATCTCGGCCATTTTCTGATTGCGGGCGAAAACCTCCAGCATTACCCGTTTGGATTCGATAAAGCGCACATAGAGATCCTTCTCCCGGTTGAAGAACTCTCTCACCGCGGATATTATCTGGTCCAGGAAGTCCTGCAGCAGGACCTTGAGCACCTCTTCTTTATTGTTGAAGTACTTATAGAAGGTACCGGTCCCGTATCCGGACAGGTCGATGATTTCCCGCACCGGGGTGTTGACGTAGCCCTTTTCCGCAAACAACACCTGGGCGCTCTCCAAGATTTTCTCCCGTTTCTCCATCATTTTGGAGGTTATAACAGGCTCCACAATCCTCACCCCATGACTGAATGTTCGTTCAGATACTCTCTTAGTAAATAGTAAGTAGAGGTTTTTCCATTGTCAACTATAAACGGGCCGCTCTGCGCTGCGCGTTTTGACAAGGCTTTCCCCCGTTCAAGTATACAGTATATAGCGCCGTCGTTCCTTGCAATCCATTTGCGGGGCTTCTATAATTGAGCATGTAATAAAAAAAAGAATATTCAACGGACGATGGTGTCCATGGTCAGCTGTAATCTCCAGCCATACCGTGGGCATTTTTTATGAGGCAGGTGATGAGGATGTGAAGCGGGCAACCATACTTATCGGCGATGGCAAGGAAAACAGCCGACGGCGACTTAAAGAATTACTGACCAGGTCCGGATACCTGGTCGAGGCTGAAGCGGGCAACGGCCCGGAACTGCTGCGGCGGGCCCGCACCATGTATCCAGACCTGGTGATCATGGATTCGGGTCTGGAAGGGGGAAGCGTGCCGGAGATTGCCGGCATAATCGAGGGAGACGGGCTGAGTTCAGTGCTGGTGCTGGTACAAGGATCACTGGATCGGATCCCGGCAGAAGTAGCCCACATCCAAAAACCTTACACGGAGGAAACCCTGTTGGCAGTCATTGAGGTACTCCTGCTCTATCAGAGCCGGCTAACCTCTATCCAACGCCAGGTGACCTCCCTCAAAGACAGCCTCAAAAGCCGTAAGTTAATCGAAAAGGCCAAAGGGATTCTGATGAAAAATCTGGGCATCGACGAGGCGGCAGCTTACCGTACTATGCAGAAGGAGAGCATGAACCGCAGCATATCCATGAAAGATCTGGCCCTGGCGGTCATTACCGCCTTCGGGGACCAGGATTAATAGAGAGGAGTGACGACCATGAAGGACAAGAAATCGGAAATCATCAATAAGGTCAAAGAAAACGACGTCAGGTTTCTGAGACTGCAGTTCACCGACATTGGCGGAATCATGAAAAACCTGGCGGTACCGATCAGCCAGCTGGATAAAGTGCTCAATGGGGAGATAATGTTTGACGGGTCATCCATCAACGGTTTTGTCGACATCTCGGAATCCGACATGTACCTGGTACCCGACTTGAATACCTTCGTAATATTCCCCTGGCGTTCCGCCAATGGCAAGGTGGCCCGTTTGATCTGCGATATTTACCTGCCCGACGGTACCCCCTTCCCCGGCTGCCCCCGCAACAACCTGAAACGGGTGCTGCAGGAAGCCCATGACTTGGGGTACACGATGAACGTCGGTCCAGAGGCAGAGTTCTTCCTGTTTCTTTCTGACGAAAAAGGCCATGCCACCACCCAGACCCAGGATGAAGCCGGCTACTTCGATCTGGCCCCGATTGACCTGGGCGAGAATGCCCGGCGTGACATGGACCTGACCCTGGAAGAGATGGGCTTCGAGATCGAGGCTTCCCACCATGAAGTGGCCCCCGGCCAGCACGAGATCGATTTCAAATATGGGGACGCCCTGCAGGTAGCCGACGCCATCATGACCTTCAAACTGGTGGTCCGGTCCATAGCCCAGCGCCACGGCCTGCATGCCTCCTTCATGCCTAAGCCGCTTTTTGGCATCAATGGCTCTGGCATGCATACCCATCAGTCTTTGTTCAAGGACGGACAGAACGCCTTCTACGACCCCAACGGTCCGGATCAGTTGAGTGACACTGCCCGTTACTATATGGGCGGTATTCTGAAGCATGCCCGCTCCTTTGCGGCCATTACCAATCCGACCGTCAATTCCTACAAACGGTTGGTACCAGGTTATGAAGCCCCGGTAAACATTGCCTGGTCGGGAGCCAACCGCAGCTGCCTGGTTCGGGTTCCGGCCAAGCGCGGCGCCAGCACCCGTATCGAGGTAAGAAACCCGGACCCCACCTGTAACCCCTATTTGGCTATGGCGGTTATGCTGATAGCAGCGGCGGTAGCGGTACCAGCATTGGACAGACCGCTGGAGGATGCCAGATTATACACCGACGCCCGGCAGATGGCCAATGTGCTTAGATCAGCCCGTCAGCAGGCAGTAACCAGTATGGAAACGACCATGGTTATTTTCTATCCGACCAGCGATCGCTATAAGATGGTGGGAAAGCCATCCTCCAGCCTGCAAAGCGGGGTCCGATTCGTCGGAGGTACGACTTTTACTACCAGAACCGGTTCATTGCCCACCTGTGTATTTACGCCCACCGGAGCACCAGGATCGGGGGGGACGGTTACCTTGACCAATGGCCATAAACTGATGTACGTTATCGTCAATCCGGTGGCCGGACGGGTGAGACTATCTGAAACCCCACCCGACGGGTGGTAGGAGAAGCAATATGTACCTGCAGTTGTTATTCATATTCATGGCTCGTATCATCGATGTGTCCCTGGGCACGATTCGTATGATCCTGATTATCCGTGGAGACAAGTGGACGGCAGCCATTATTGGGTTTGTTGAAATCATGGTCTATACAGTTGCCCTCGGCATGGTGGTGGGGTCTTTGAATGACCCCGTGAAGCTGATCATTTTTTGCCTGGGGTTTTCCCTGGGTGTGGTCGTGGGCAGTTTGATCGAGGAGCGTCTGGCCCTTGGTTATCGGGGAGTGCAGGTCATAGTTGATTGCGAGCACGCTTGTATAGCGGAAGAATTGAGAGAACAAGGATTTCCGGTAACTACCTGGGAGGCCCATGGCCGGGTAGGTCCCAAGGTGGTATTGAATACGGTAGTAAAACGCCAGCTGGCCAGAAAACTGGCCGCCTATGTTACTGAACGGGATCCCGGCGCATTTGTGGTATTTATGGAACCCAAACACTTTCGGGGAGGGTACATGAAAAAGAAATAGGAGGATTGTATGCTCAGATATGTCACCGCAGGTGAATCCCATGGTCAGGCTCTGGTTACCATCATAGAGGGTGTGCCGGCTGGCCTGCCTATAGCCGCCGATGAGATAAACCTGCAATTGCAGCGCCGTCAAAAGGGCCACGGGCGGGGGGGACGCATGGCCATAGAGGACGATACAGTGGAGATACTGGCCGGAATCCGCAACGGCTTGACCACTGGCAGCCCCATATCATTTATCATAAGAAACCGGGATTGGAGCAATTGGCAGGATATCATGGCCGTAGGAGAAGGTCAAGGGTCAAGGGAACGCAGTGTGCACCGGCCCCGGCCCGGTCATGCCGACCTGGGCGGGGCGATAAAATACAATCGCAGTGATATGCGCGATGTACTGGAAAGAGCCAGTGCCCGCGAAACTGCCTCCCGGGTAGCTGCCGGGGCCATATTCAGGAAACTGCTGGAAAGATTCGATATGCAGATATACAGCCAGGTAGTGTCTATCGGGGCAGTCAGTAGCGTGCCTCCGACTATCGACCGGGCCAGTCTGCAGGATTTTAACCGCCGGGTTGAATCCTCGCCGGTTCGCTGCGCGGATGAGACTGCCAGCAGGCAAATGGTGCAGGCTATCGATGACGCCCGTCAAGCCGGGGAGTCCTTGGGGGGGTGTTTTGAAGTAGGCGTCATGGGAGTACCGCCCGGAATAGGCACCTACGCCTCCTGGGAAGACCGTCTTGATGCGCAACTGAGCGCCCTGCTCATGTCCATACCGGCCATAAAGGCAGTAGAAGTAGGGGACGGGGTAAGCAATGCTGCCCGGCCGGGATCACAGGTACACGATGAGATACGTTTTGATGAAGGCCGGGGTATCTATCGCTCGACGAATCGGGCCGGAGGGATCGAGGGAGGCATGAGCAACGGTGAGCCTATTTGGGCGCGAGCCTATATGAAACCGATCCCCACCCTTTACAAGCCGCTGATCAGCGTCAATACGGCAGTTTGGGCTGAAGAGAAAGCCGATATTGAAAGGTCGGACATATGTGCCGTGCCAGCGGCCAGCGTCGTGGGTGAAGCCATGTTGGCTTTTGGGGTGGCCCGGGCCTTCCTGAACCAGATGGGAGGAGACTTTATCGAACAAGTAGAGACCAATTATGCTGCTTATCGAGAATACTTAGGAAAGGTTTGGAAATGGCGAAAAATATAGTATTTATCGGCTTCATGGGAACAGGCAAGAGCACCATTGGAATGCGGGTTGCGGAAAGGTTGAAGAAGACCTTTATTGATATGGATAGAGAGATCGAGACCTTGAATGGAATGTCGGTAGCAGAGATATTTCGGCATTACGGCGAGATCAGGTTTCGCTCCGAAGAGAATCTGATGGCGAGAAAACTGGCCCGCCAAAAGGATCTGGTAATCGCCACCGGGGGAGGGACGGTGCTTAACAGGGAAAATGTCGCGGTCCTGAAGGAAAATGGTATCTTGGTGTGCCTGGATGCTGATCCTTCCGATATCCAGGCCAGGGTCAACCGCAAGAAAGGCAGTCGGCCGTTGCTGAAAAAAGAGTCCAGTTTGGCTGATATAGAAGAGTTGTTACAGGCCCGCGAACCCTTTTACGCGTGTGCCGACATAAGGGTAACCACCACTGGCAAAAGTATGAACGAGATAGTGGATGTAATCATTGATAGGCTAAAAGCGATGGGCTATCCGCCAGGCAATTCCGCCTCGGCGAGGCCAGCATCAGGGGGTATGACGGAGTGAAGATAGCCATGGCCCAATTGAATCCAATTGTAGGTGATATTCGGGGTAATCTGCGGCGTATAGAGGACGTATGGATTGACTGTTGCCGGCAGCAAGTCGACCTGGTGGTTTTCCCCGAGTTATTTCTAACTGGCTATCCGCCCAGGGATCTGCTGGAAAGGCCTGCCTTCCTGGAACGGGTCGATGATGCTATCAATCGGCTTCAGGATCTTACGGCTGGACAGCCGGGATGTGCAGTTCTGTTTGGAGCGCCTCAAACGACCGGCAAGAAAACTGGCCGCGGTTTATACAACTCGGCCTTGCTGATTGCAGATGGGCACATCATTCTCAACCAGGCTAAATGCCTCTTGCCATCTTATGATGTCTTTGATGAAACCCGTTATTTCGATGCTGGCAAGAGGGTGAAACCAGTCGTATACAAAGATATGCGGTTGGGCATTACCATCTGTGAGGACGCCTGGAACGAAAGCGAGATGTGGAAGGGCGCGGTTCGTTATGATTGGGACCCGGTCGCGGAGGTTGCCGGGCAAGGGATCGACCTGCTGATAAATATTTCTGCCTCTCCCTATTTCTTGAACAAGCAGGAGGTAAGATGCCGGCTGATGAGTAAACATGCCCGTAACCACGGTGTTCCGGTAATATACCTCAATCAGGTTGGTGGCAACGATGAGCTGATTTTTGACGGCCAGAGCATCATGGTGGATACGGACGGAGAGATACTGCATGCCCTGGCGGCGTTTGCGGAAGAAGTGCGAATAGTGGAAACCGGTCAGGATGTAGAACCGGTCTTATGTAAAAAACAAGACCCGATGGCCGAACTCTATGATGCGTTGGTACTGGGTTTAAGGGACTATGTACATAAATGCGGTTTTACCCGGGTCATCATAGGTCTATCGGGCGGCATCGATTCAGCCGTGGTAGCGTGTTTGGCCGCTGAGGCCTTGGGAAATGACAATGTGTTGGGGGTCACCATGCCGTCCCAGTATTCATCCAAGGGCAGTGTGGTGGACTCGCTGGAATTGGCGGCCAACCTGGGGATCGAATGCAGGACTATACCGATTGAGGCCATCTTCAACAGCTACATCAATACACTCCAGGAACAATTTATCGGATACGCCCCTGATATTACCGAAGAAAACATTCAGGCCCGGATCAGGGGCAGCATTCTGATGGCTTTATCCAACAAATACGGTTCGATGGTCATCAACACCGGCAACAAGAGCGAGATAGCGGTAGGCTACTGCACATTATATGGCGATATGTGCGGTGGCTTGAGCGTGTTGGCCGATGTGCCCAAGACGGTGGTTTATGAATTGACTGCTTATATCAACCGGGAGCAGGAGATAATTCCCGCCGCTATTGTGGAAAAAGCGCCTTCGGCTGAGCTGCGACCAGATCAGACGGATCAGGACACTTTGCCACCGTATCCAGTCCTGGATGCTATCCTGAACCTATACATAGAGGAGAATCAATCCGCCCAGCAGATAATCGATCGGGGTTTCGACCCAGAGACGGTAAGATGGGTGCTGCGGACGGTTAACCGCAACGAATACAAGCGCCGGCAGGCGGCTCCGGGGCTTAAGGTGAGCACCAGGGCATTTGGAGCCGGGCGGCGTATGCCGATAGCGGCCCGCTGCGAAATATAAACCCTAAACCTGGCTGACCACAACCACAACTACATAACAGTACAACAGGGCTGACTTTGTGTTACAGAGGCAGCCCTGTTTTTTGTAAAAATCTAGAAATTATTTTTCCAGAAAAGAGGAAATTGCATACTAAAAAAAGAAATATATGGAAACTTGTCTGACGAAAAGACATTCTGGCAATTTTTCTAGAAATTTCTGGAGGATTACTGTTTGCATACTGATCACGCTTTGAGGATTGAGCCATGATAAAAAAGGACATGACTTCCAATGGCAGCGGACAGGAGGAAATGCTTCCCGCCGCGAGTCTGGTGAACCTGAATATTCAAAAAGAAGCCATGGGTCTTTTGCCGTACCAAATGATCCGCTCTGAGAAGATGCTGCCGGTTGGCCGAACTAGGAATTCCGTAACCGTAGCCATGGCTGATCCCTGGAACCAGCGCAAAATTAATGATGCACGTTTGATCACCGGGCTGGAGGTAATTCCGCTGACCGTATCAACGGCAGAGATTGAAACCGCTATCCGCAGTCTGCTGGCCTTTGGAACTGATCCCAGCATGGATACTATCTTGGCTGAGATGGAGGGATTGGCCGATCTGGAAATCCGGGACAACAAAGAATCCCGGCGCATTCATGTCCGGGATGACGCTCCGGTAGTAAGGATGGTGAATCTGCTTCTTAAACAAGCAGTTCTAGCTGGGAGCAGCGATGTCCACATCGAGCCCCAAACCGATTCGGTCCGGGTACGATTTAGAGTCGACGGAGAGTTGTATCCGGTAATGAGCTTCTCCAAGGCGGTGCTGCCACCGCTGATATCACGTCTGAAGATAATGGCGGGGATGGATATCGCCGAAAAAAGGCTGCCTCAGGATGGTCGTTTCCAGATCGCAGCCGACTCGGAGCAGGTGGACTTCCGGCTGTCCACCCTTCCTACTGCACAGGGGGAGAAGGTCGCTATCCGGGTATTGGATCGGCGGAATTTGATTACTGGCATTGACCATCTGGGTTTGAACAGTCAAAACATGGATAGCCTCCGGCGGCTGACCCGGCGCTCCCACGGCATGGTTTTGGTCACTGGTGCGACCGGGTCAGGCAAGACCACCACCCTATATGCTCTGCTTCAGGAAATGAATTCAGTCGCCCAGAACATCATCACCTTGGAGGATCCAGTGGAGTATTCTCTGGCGGGCATCAACCAGGTCCAGATCAATGCCAAGGCGGGTCTTGACTTTACCACCGGTTTGGGATCGATTCTGCGCCAGGACCCGGACATAATAATGGTCGGGGAAATTCGTGACCAGTCCACCGCTCGTTTGGCAGTAAGAGCGGCTCTGACCGGTCATCTGGTATTGTCCACCCTGCACACCAACAGTGCTGCTGACACGGTAGCTCGATTGGTGGATATGGGGATCGAACCGTTCCTGGTGGCCAATTCATTAAACGGGGTGGTGGCCCAGAGGCTGGTGCGCCGCTTGTGTGTCAATTGCCGGCGGCCGTATGTTCTGGATGCAGACCGGGCAGCAATGCTGGGAATCACGGAAGAAACCGGAGCGACCTTTTTTGCCCCCAGCGGGTGCAACCTGTGCCGTCAAATCGGATACCAAGGCCGGCTCACCCTGCAGGAGGTATTGGTGGCGGGACCCAACGTGCGGCGGGCGATTCATGGTGGGGCGGCAGCGGAGACTTGTTTGGCGGCCGCGCTAAGCGACGGTATGGTCCCGCTGCGGGAGGATGCCTTGAACAAGGCCAGGCAAGGTATGACTTCATTGGAAGAGGTAATGACCTTGGTATTGGAGGAGGAATAGAGGGTGCCGGATCAGAGGGTAATGGAGTCTATAATACAGGGCGCCCATATAGGGGCCTCCGACATTCATGTAATGGTGGATTCCCCGCCTGCTTACCGTATCAACGGCCGCTTGGTCATCCGGCCGCAGGATGAACCGATCAGGGAGGCGGATATGATGGGTTTTATCCGCACCATTATGCCAGGATTGGCAGCGGCCCGGGACTTGGTAAAGCATGGTCAGGCTGATTTATCCATATCATTGCCTGACGCCACCCGAGCCCGACTGAATGTATATACCTGCGGTCAAAGCTGGGCGGCAGCCATAAGAATACTGCCCCAGGACGTACCAGCCCTGGAGGTTTTGGGACTGCCGGAAACAGTGAGTAAGATGACAGCCGGGAGTACGGCCGGACTGTTGCTGGTCAGCGGTACCAGTGGCAGCGGCAAATCAACAACCCTTGCTTCCCTAGTTAATCATATTAACCGCGATCGACCCTGCCATATAATCACCCTGGAAGATCCGGTGGAGTATCTGCACCAAAATGCCCAGGCCATCATAAACCAACGTGAGGTCGGTGGCGATATCCAGACTTTCGCTCAAGGTCTGCGGGCCGCTCTGCGCCAGGATCCAGACATCATTATGGTAGGGGAGATGAGGGATTTGGAGGATATCTCCATCGTGTTGACCGCCGCTGAAACCGGTCACCTGGTATTGGCCTCGGTCCACTCCGGCAGCGCGGTGCAGACCCTGGAACGAATAATCGATGTGTTCCGCATCAACAGCAGCAGGTTCGCAATCAGGCCGCCCAGGCATTGATAGGGATCATTCACCAGAAGCTGTTTCCGAGCCGGGACGGCAATGGACGGGTTCTGGCCGCGGAGGTCCTGGTCATGACACCGGCAATCAGAAACATGGTGCGCAGCAATAAAATGCACTTGATCCAGTCGGCCTTGCAGACCGGGGCGGCCCAAGGAATGGTTAGCATGAAAACGGCCGTACATAAGCTGCTGGAGCAGAACAAGATATCCGAACAAACTGCTTTCCTGGTGGCTGAGCCGCCCAGCGGCTATGGATATGGAGGATTATAAGATGAAATTCAAGTACCGGATCAGGGATGCTAGTGGGTTGGCTGTCAGCGGGTTTCTGGAAGGAGAACACAAAAAAGCCATAATTAACGGGCTTCTGCAGCAGGGATATGCGATTGTCGCTCTGCGGGAGGTGGATTCGAACCAGTCCGGACGAGAATTGCAGCGGCCGGTTCGGGTAGGCGACCGGGAATTGGCTGCATTCACGCGTCAGATGGCATTGATGCTGGCCGCCGGTCTGCCCCTGATGCATTGCCTGCAGCTCCTGCAGCAGCAGACCCGAGGAACGCAGTTGAAAGGGATCCTTGACCGGGTAGGGGCCGAAGTCCGCTCCGGTTCAGGATTGGGAGAGGCCCTCAGCCATTACCCCCAGGTATTTCCGCTGATGTATATCAATACGGTCAAGGCGGGGGAGGCTAGCGGAGCCCTTGACACGGTGTTCCAGCAACTGAGCAGTCATCTTCAAAAAAGGGAGGAGTTTAACCGCAAACTCAAGTCCGCCTCCGCCTATCCGATCTTCACTACCATACTAGCGGTGGTAATCTTGGTATTGATGATTATCTTCGTGATACCGAGATTCGTCTCCATATTCGCAGCCTCTGGCATACAGCTGCCCTGGCCCACCAGGGTACTGCTGAACGCCGGCAGCGGAATTCGGAAGGCGGCGCCTTGGCTTCTCGGTGTGGCTGGCTCTTGGTTTCTTGTGCTGAAATATTCAACCCGAACCGAGGGCGGCCGCTTGTCCATAGACTCGCTGAAACTGAAACTGCCGGTTGTGGGCAGTCTGGAGAGAAAGAAAATGACGGTTGCCATTACCAGCACCCTGGGGATGCTGCTCCAAGCCGGAGTGCCCATACTGCAGGCAATGCGAGTGGCGGCCGGGACCATGACCAATGGGAAGGGCCGGGAGGTCCTGCATGACGCGATGCGCAGTATCAGTTCCGGCGAGAGCCTGGCTGCTCCCCTGGCCCGGAGCGGAATATTCCCACCCATGCTCACCGATATGATCGCAGTAGGTGAGGCTACCGGCAGCCTCGATACCGTGCTGGATCAATTAGCACGCTATTGTGAGGTGGAATTAAGCGACAGCCTGGAGAGCCTGGCCCGGATGACCGAACCCCTGCTGATCCTGCTGGTGGCAGCCATTGTTGGCGCAATGGTGATCGCTTTGCTGTTGCCCATGATGAATATGGTCAGCATGGTAGGTGTGTGACCGTATAGTTCGGGCTAAATGGATTTGCCAGCGGATCTGCGAGAAACAGGCCAAGAAATGCTTGGCAAGACTTAACGTTGAGGAGGTGATGCATATGCTTGCCTGATGGAGGCTGGTTGTAATTTTGGACGAGGAGGAGGCAAAAAGTGAGGGAAAGTGAATTGAAACGGGAAATAGGCAGGCAGGAGGGCTTCACCCTGGTTGAGTTGGTCATTGTAATGGCTGTTCTGGTAGTATTGGCAGCAATTGCAATACCAAGGTATAATGGGGTATTGAACGAGTCCAAGGTCAAGTCCGACGGGGTGACCGCGGCCGGCATAGTCAGTGCAGCCCGGATCCAGGAAACCAGTAGTGGAAATCCGGTTCAAGGAATGGAAGGCATAGATGAAGACTACTTCGAGCCGGGCAAAGAACCTACATCTGGAGGCGAATTTGCATTGTCGGGCGGGGGGAACGATCCCTACGAGGTAAAGTGGACCCCGACGGTAGGCAAATACAGTGGCATAGAGCAGACCCTGACCGAGGGAACGATGTTCGAACTGGCCGGACCCGCTGCTACGTAAACAGTATTCCGATTATATTAAGACATCAAGAGGTTGGCATGTTAATTAAGATACTGGTATTTATCGCAGCTTTGCTGATAGGATCTTTTCTAAACGTGGTGATACATAGGTTGCCCAGAAGGGAATCGCTGCTGTGGCCGGCGAGTCATTGCCCCCAGTGCGGGCATCGGCTCACCGCCCGGGACCTTATCCCCTTGGCCAGCTATTTGTGGCTGGGTGGCCGGTGCCGTCACTGCGGAGGTCCTATCCGCCTACGCTACCCGTTGATCGAACTCATGACTGCGGTTGGTTTTTTGCTAGTATACCTAAAATGGGGGGCCGGTTGGCAGACCGTGGCAGGTTGGGTATTTACCAGTTTTCTGATAACCGCCGCCTTTATTGATATCGAGAACGGCATCATCCCGGATAGGCTGACCTATCCGGGCATGCTGGCCGGGTTGGCCTTGTCGATCTTTACTATCGGGATCAAATCCTCACTTATCGGCTGGTTGGTCTATGGTTCCTTTTTGCTGGTGACAGCCCTCATATCCCGTGGCGGAATGGGGGGCGGAGATGTGAAGATGGCGGCCGCCATCGGGGCTTTCCTCGGCTTTCCGGCATCCTTGCTGGCCCTATTTCTATCCTCCCTGCTGGGAGGCATATGGGCCGCAGCTTTGCTGATCGGTAAAAAAGCTACCCGCAAGACGGCTATCAAATTCGGACCTTTTCTTTCCCTGGGCGCCTGGCTGGTTTTGATCTGCGGGCAGCAGCTGATAAATCTTTACCTGTCTCTCTATTGAGTTTTTCTGGTGTCGCATGCGCCTGCCTCTCCCTTGCGAGCTTGAGTCTGCTCGCTTGCTTCTCAACCCATTTTGCTTTTGATGGGAACACTTCTCTCTTCCAGATTCCATTTTACTAAATACAATATCAATCGAAAGGTTTAGAAATGTACATTCTGGCATTGTTTCGAAGGGAACATGGCCAGTCCCTGCTCGAGGTTCTGGCGGCCATGGTAATCATGGCATTGATAGCGGGAAGCACCCTGGCCGTATATGCACCAGTTGCAGCCTGGATCAGGTTATCCTGGCAGGAAACCTGCGCCGGCAATCGTGCATATGCGATTGTGGAGGAACTGAGGGCTCAGCCCGGCCTGCTGGATGAAGCCAACACGGGGTGCTCGGCCGAGGAGTTGGGCCTTGCCTTGGCCCTGGCAGGGAGCAGTGAGTTTAGTGATGTCGTTATGATAGACCCGTTGGCTGAGAATCCCAATCTATATCAGGTGTCCGTAATTGTCCAATGGAGCCAGGGGACAGCCACCAGGAACGTGCGGCTGGACACTCTGATGCGCAAAGAAGGGGGTTAGGGGCATTAATCAGCCTGAACAAGGAACGACGCTGGTCGAGATACTGGCGGCCTTAGCCATAGCATCCTTTTTGGTGATCGGTATGGTGACGCTGTACAATTCTGCGTCTCAATTCTACCACCGGCTGGCATCGGCGGCGGATTGCCAGTATACGGCGCGCAGTGCGATGGACCAGATGAGGAGTGACATTTATAGCGCTTCCATAGCGGAGATATCCGAAGATGGTTTGGTATTGGTGTTGACCTCGACAGACCGGGAAATCTGGTTTTATGCCCAAAATGGCAGGTTATACCGCCACGTTAGCACCAGTCGGGGCACCACTGCCGTTCCCATTGCTGAGAATGTGGGCGGAGTGTATTTCAGCAGCGGAGAAGGTCTGGTTGGTATAACCCTGAGCATTGATACCGGAACCTGTTCGCGCACCCTGAGCACGGCTGCCAAGCCCCGCCGGTAAACTTGAGCGGGAAGAGAGACTATCCTGCCGCTCCTTCCATCGTGGCATCGGACAGTACCAAATTGATTCAGGCCGGGAGAGGATAAGAAAAATGATAATCAGGAAACGTTTAAGCTCGGAAAAGGGCAGCATTATGGTGTTCATTCTGTTGGTATTCATGATTACCAGTATCCTGGCCATGTCGCTCCTTAACACCGGTATCATGGAATCCAAAAGCAGCCGTTTCGCGAACAACCTTCTGCAGGCCCAGCAGGGTGTGGACGCTGCCGTGGAATGGGGATTGGAATCGATATTCATGGAATTAAATCAGCCAGAGAACTTGGAGATTTACAAACTCCCTCTCCAGTTGGGGTGCGGCAATCACAGCTTGAGTATAGGGCCACAGGGATGCCAGGCCGCCATCGGGAATGTAACCAAAATCGCGGAGGCGGACACAGAGCCCAACCAATGTGTTTATGGTTTCACAGCATCCGCCGAATTCCAAGGTTCCCGCCGCGATGTGCAGGTAGAGGCAACTTACTGTTTCTCGGGCGGTTATGAGATTGTCGGGGAGGATGGGAATCCGGAATTTGTGCCCAGATCATACCTGGACCGGGGACAGATCAGTTCATGCCAGTAATTAACTAGGGACACGGGGTGTTCCTCGGAGCGAGGGGGAAACCCTGTTTAGATATGAGCTGTTTAGGCAGCCCAGGGAGGTGACATTAGTGTTTAAACGTCAACCCGATATAGGGCTGGCTTTCGGCAACGGGAAGGCCCGGCTGGCCTGGGTCCAAAAAATACGGGGAGAGACCAGGCTGCTGGGATTCCAGAGTATAGAAATACCGGTGGGACTAATGGAAAATGGCATCATGATTGACCCGGCCAGAATCGGGACTGAATTGAAGCAATGTACGCATGAAATGAATCTAGCCGGCAGCCAGGTCGCGGTGGCCGTACCGGGCCCCCAGGTTTATATGCGCCGATTGACTATGCCGGGGCTCAGGTGGGAGGAATTAAGGCGGGCAGTTTATTTCCAGGCTTACGAATTCCTGCCCATACCTGTAGAAGAGGCAGTACTGGATATAGTACCCCTGCGCCGGTACCACGATGGCCAGGGGAAAAGGGTGGAGTTGTTCTTTGCCGCAGTGCGCCGACAGCAGGTTGATGATATGGTACAGGCTTGCACCAGCGCGGGGCTTAGACCAGTTGTTATGGACATGGAGCCGCTGGCCGTCAAACGAGCCTGGGGTGGAGATCCGGTCAAGACCATTATCATGTTACATATCGCAGCCACCAATCCTTATTTGACCATATTTACAAAGGGCATACCGATATACCATTGCTCGCTTAGCCTGGAAGAGTTGCCGGAGGCATCACCCGGTCTCCAGGGACATTCCTTGCCCCCAAATGGGAGAGCGATACCGGGAGCATATGACAGTCCCGATGCCGGGCCGATAGCCGGCTTGGTCCAACAAGTGAAGGATGCGGCAGCATATTGCAGCCGGCACAACCGTGACGGGTCAGTGCGACCGGAAGTGGCGGTGCTGGATGGAAGCGGGGGTATACCGGGATTGGAGGAACGCCTGGCCCAAGGTTTGGATATTCCGGTCGAGCTGGCTGGCAGGCAGGCAACGGCCAGAATCAAGCTGCCGGACAGTATGACTGAGAAACAAAGAGACGAATTGGAACAGGAATTTGGTCTGGCTTTGGGACTGGCGATGAGGAGGTGAAACGTTGGCAGAACCGACTGAACTGAGGATCAATTTTATCCGGCCCCGGCCAGAGAACAATCATTTGCTGATGATTTCGGGAGCTGCCCTGGTAATAGCTCTGCTACTGGGATGGTGCGTGTATTCACATTGCTGCTACAACTCCCGGTTGGCTGCCAAGAGCCTGGAAAATGCCCGCCTGAGTCAGGAACTGGAACAGGTTGGTTCTCAAAGCAGTGGATTGACCGAATTTCAAGGTATGTACAAGGATACCAAAACAATTCAGTCCGCCATCGATACGATAAATGGGGACAGACTTCAGCACACCCCATTGCTGGAGGATGTATACCGAATCGCGCCCAGTGGGATGAGCTTGACGAAGATTGAGGTTAATAAGGACATCATAAAATTGGCCGGGACCTGCTTTGATTACTTCACCTTGGGCAGTCTGCTCTCGGCGGTCGATTCCTATCCCTATTTCGGCAAGGTCCAAAAGATAACCTCCAATGTTGCCCAGCTGACCACCGGGCCAATTGAATTTGTACTGGAGATTGAGTATAAGGGGGCCGACAAATGATTCTCTCCAAGCGCGAAAAGGTATTGCTGGGCACCCTATTGCTGGCCGGATGTGCCTACCTGCTGGACTATTTTTGGCTGCAGCCCCTGAATGCCCGGAGCAGTCAATTGCATGCTGAAAATTCCAGTCTGCAAGCCGAACTGAATCAGGGTACAGATATGAAAGCCAGATACGGCGAAGCCGATATTCAAGAAAAGATAATTGCCGATTACGCCGCAGTGAGAGCCCAGGTACCGGATCAACCGATGATTACCGATATTATCGAGTTCGTCGGTTTGATTGCAGCGGAAACTGGGATTGAAGCCCACTCAGTCCAATATGATGCCCAAATTGAATCCAGAGCGGAGGATGGAACCGAAAAACAGCGCCTGCACGAAATAAAATTCAAGATTCAGGCTCAAGGTACAAGGTCAGGCCTGTTGATATTTTTGGCACGTATTGAGAACGCGCCGCGTCTTTTTAACGTGACCAAGACTATTCTTGAAACAGTGGAGAGCCACTCTTCACCAGTACCAAGTCTGGCTGGCGGCGAAAAAGGGGATACCCCGTCAATAGATGCGTCGTCCATACTGGAGGAATCAATCAACCCGGAATTGGATCGGTATAAGTTGGGAATGGAGATCAGCGCTTTCTACCGTGATTGATACGCCAACCGGATTAATGCGATCAGCTGGCTCGGGATGTGGCCGACTCCGGCTGTTCCCCTTGACTATGCAGAGCTAATGAGCGAGGATGACAGGGCAGGAATAATTGGATAATTGTAGAACAGAATAAGAAAATACCTGTTTATTCGGGCGAGCTTTATTGGCCGTGGTCTTGAAGGAGGTTGCCAATGCTGGACCGGGATTTATTGGCTGATGTGTTGGATACAGCTCTGAAGAAGGGCGGCCAGTTTGCGGACATATATATCGAGGACAGGCTGACCAGCAACATCCTGTGTGATGACGATCGCATCGAAAGGATTCACCGCGGACGGGAAAAAGGCGCGGGAATCAGACTCATCGAGGATGGCCGCACTTTCTATGTTTACACCAATGATTTGTCCCGGGAAGGCCTGATCAAGGCGGCTGCCCTGGTCAGCCATGGTATCGATGCTCCCTGTCCTGCCTATCATCCGGCAACCGAGCTGCACTTGATTAACACCGAACTTCCAATCAATATCCGGCGCCTGCCGGAGCAAGTCGATTTTGCCGAAAAAATAGAGTATGTGCTGAATGCCAACCAGGTGGCCCGTGACTTGGGTGATGAGATCAAACAGGTGACAGTTGCCGCCGGTGATTTGCATAAACGGGTTCAAATAGCCAATTCCGATGGTGAGTATATCGAAGATGAGACTGCCCGGGTGCGACTGATGGTGAATGTGGTAGCGGCGCGGGGAGACCAGGTACAGACCGGTCAGGAGGTTGTCGGCGGAGTATCCGGATGGGAGTTGCTGGAGCAGGTTGCATTGGAGGATTTGGCGGCCGGAGCGGCCCGCCGAGCCATCGCCATGTTATCCGCGCCTCCGGCCCCGGCTGGATGCATGCCGGTGGTCATGCACGCTGATGCGGGCGGGACCATGATCCATGAAGCCTGCGGGCATGGTTTGGAAGCTGACCTGGTCCAGAAGGGACTGTCGGTATATAGTAACAAGATTGGCCAATTGGTGGCCAGCCCGATTGTCAGTGTGGTTGACGACGCCACCTTGCCGGGTAAATACGGCAGCTATCGATGGGATGACGAGGCCTCCCCGGCCAGACGCACCTTGCTTATAGAAGACGGATATCTGCGTGGATTTTTGAACGACCGGCTATCAGCCGCCAGAGCCGGAACTGAGTTGACCGGCAACGGCAGGCGTGAGTCCTACATGGAAAAACCCATCCCCCGCATGAGCAATACCTTTAT
>JAKJCH010000120.1 GCA_022706565.1 Bacillota bacterium
GCAGACCTGATTACATTCAGTGGCGACAAGCTGTTGGGGGGACCTCAAGCGGGTATAATAGTGGGCCGCAAGGATTATATAGAAAAAATGAAGAAAAACCATCTAACTAGAGCTCTGCGGGTGGACAAGATGACCATAGCAACCTTGGAAGGGACTCTCTTGGAGTATCTAAGCGGCGATCCTTTAAACAATATTCCAGTGCTAAGGATGTTGGTAACGGAGCCAGAGGAGTTGGCGTCCCGAGCCGAGGCCTTGAAGGAGGCGCTGCAGAGTGCATTGGCGGAAGAAGCAGTTTTGGCTATTAAAACCACCCCTACCGATGATATGGTAGGTGGGTGAGCTTATCCAGCCTATAAACTGCCTGGATTCGCAGTGCAGTTGTTTTTTGCTCAAAGGCGTCTGAATACAATTGCCCAGACATTAAGGAGCATGGAACCGGCATTAGTAGCTCGCATCCAAGAAGATTCCCTGCTCATCAGCCTACGCACAGTGGACCCTAGGGACGATGCACTGGTGATAAATATGCTGGCCGCCGCCTGCAATCCAAATAGGGCGGAGGAATGAGATGCAAAGACTGGTTATTGGAACTGCTGGACATATAGACCATGGCAAGACCACCCTGGTAAAGAAACTTACGGGGATAGAAACTGACCGACTGAAGGAGGAAAAGCAACGAGGGATATCAATTGAATTGGGATTTGCTCCGTTTTTACTTCCCAGCGGCCAAAAAGCGGCCATAGTAGATGTGCCCGGACATGAACGATTTATCCGCCATATGTTAGCTGGGGCTTTCGGTATCGATATGGTTCTTTTCACCATTGCTGCGGATGAGGGGGTAATGCCCCAGACCCGAGAACATGGAGATATTTTAGAGTTATTAGGTGTGGAAAAGGGCGTCATAGTCATTACCAAGAAGGACCTGGTAGATGAGGAATGGCTTATGCTAGTGGAAGATGAGATAAACGAGTACGTAGCCGGAACAATTCTGAAGGGAGCGCCTATCGTAGCCGTATCGGCAGTCACCGGAGAGGGGATTCCGGAACTGCTGGAGACCATTGAGAGAGTGGCGTCTACCATAACTGAGAGAACCATAACCGGCAAGGCGAGATTGCCAATAGATAGGGTTTTCACCGTAGCCGGATTTGGAACAGTAGTCACTGGGACGCTATGGTCGGGGCAGATCAAGGTGGGCGACACGCTGGAGTTGATGCCGGTACAAAAAATGGTTAAGGTACGTACCTTACAGGTGCACAATGAAAAGGTTACCACGGCGCTGGCGGGGCAGAGGGTGGCGGTAAACCTGCAAGGGGTCGATGTGAGTGAGATAAAGAGGGGGTATTTACTGACTGAACCCGGATTTCTGATCCCCAGTTATAGGGTCGACGTAAGACTGAGGCTTCTGGAAGGAAGTCGGCGGAGCCTGCACAACTGGAATCGTGTACGATTTCACTTAGGCACGGATGAAACCCTGGGGCGAGTAGTGCTGCTTGACCGTGATGAATTAGGCCCTGGAGAAGAATCGTTTGCTCAAATCGTCATGGAGAAACCGGTGGTAGCTTTTAAAGGAGACCTGTTCGTAATACGCTATTACTCCCCGGTTGATACCATCGGCGGAGGAACAGTAATCGACCCAAACGCCCCTAAACAGAAGAGATTTAGGGAAGATGTGCTCAATGATCTGGCGGTCAAGGAGGAGGGGAGTCTGTATGACCTGGTTCTACATGAACTTGAGAATTCCTTGCAACCGCTGAGCATGACGGAACTTGTCAGGAAGACAGGCAGCGTTGAAACGGCTGTTTCTGCAGAGATTCAGTTGTTACTCGATGATGAGGCGATCATAAACCTGGATGCCAAAAGCGGAATTTATCTAAGCACAAGAGGATTGGAGATCTTATATGACCAAATAGTTGTCATGATTACCGATTATCACCGCAGATATCCGTTGCGCTCTGGATATCCCAAGGAAGACATGCGGACGCGCCTGTTCGCTGACTTCAACCCCAGGATTTTTAATGCCTTACTTAAATATTTGGAAGAGATGGGGCGCCTGGTCATCAAGAACAATCTGGTCAGCATACCGGGTCAGCAGGTTGAGGTGGGGACTAAAGAGGGGGAGGCGATAACTGCAATAATGCAATTGATGCAGGATAAGGCCTTTGCCCCGCCTGAGATGGAGGAGTTAGCCAAAGCGGCAGAGATTTCCGAGGATGTATTAAGTGAGGTTTTGGCCTACTTGATCGAACAGGATCTGGTGGTTAAGATAAGCGAGGGCTTGTATTTTACCCGCACTGCTATTGAGCAAGGGCGACAGGTGCTTAACGAACATTTTGACCGGGAGAAGGAATTGACTTTAGCCACTGCCCGCGATATTTTGAACACCTCCCGGAAATATGCGCTGCCTTTGATCGAATACTACGACAGAATCCGGTTCACTCGGCGGGTCGGTGATGTACGGGTAAGATACAATCCAATCCCGGGAAAAAAAGAAGAGGGGGGGGCATAAATTTACTAATCTGGGATCGAATTCGTGGTTATATTTGACAAGGAGGAGGAATTGGATGTTAGGCTCTAAAAGAAAGAAGATAGCAATACTGATTACGCTGGTTTTCATGTTTGGAATCATTGCCGGGTGCGGCCAAAAAGCACCGACGACACAACAACCTGCCCCCACCCAAGAGGTTATCAACGTAGGTCTTAACGTGGAATTATCTGGAGGAGTAGCCAGTTATGGTACCAATGCCAAGGATGGAGCCATCCTGGCCATTGAGCAGATCAACGCTGCTGGCGGTGTTCTGGGAAAACAACTGAATCCTATCGTGAGAGACTGTAAGTCACTTGCTGATGAGGCGATGAGCGTAAGCGCTGCCTTGGTCGGCGAAAAAATCGTAGCTCAGATTGGACCGCTGACCAGTGGTAATGTGGCCGGCAGCACACCCATTATGACCGAGAATAAGATTCCTCTAATCGCCCCCGCTGCTACTGCAGCTAATGTTACGGTGGATGAGAAGACTGGGGTCACTCGGGATTATATTTTCAGGGTTTGCTTCATTGATCCTTTTCAGGGTACTTTGATGGCTCAGTTCGCAGCGGATAATCTAAAAGTCAAAACTGCCGTCATCTACGGTGATACCTCCAGCGATTATGCCAAAGGTTTAGCCGAATATTTCAAGAAGACATTCACTGAGAAAGGCGGCACTATCCTGGCCACAGAAGGTTTTGTCAAAGATGACCGCGATTTTAGAGCCACTTTAACCAGGATCAAAGGATTGAATCCCGAATTCATTTATGTTCCGGGTTATTACCAGGAAGTAGCTCCATTGATCGCACAGGCGCGTGAGCAGGGTATTACCGTTCCAATCGGAGGACCTGACGGATGGGATTCTCCTGACATGGTTACGGTAGCCAAAGCAGATGCACTCAATAACACATATTTCACCAATCATTACTCATCCCAGGACACAGATCCCAAGGTTGTAGCCTTCGTAGAGGCCTTCAAAGCTAAATACAATAAGGAACCGGATGGCTTTGCGGCGTTGGGGTATGATTCAGTAATGATAATGGTCCAAGGCCTCAAGGATGCCCAAGCAGCAGATCCCGTAAAACTAGCTGAAGCTCTGGCTAAAATCAAGAACTTCGAGGGGATTACCGGCAATATGACCATCGATGCCAACCACAATCCAATCAAGGCAGGAGTCATTATTGAATTCAAGGATGGCAAACAGACCATGAACTCCAGAATCCAACCTTAAGTAACCCGAGCGAGAAAGGAAGGATATTCCTTCCTTTCTTGTCCACTAATGAGGAGATGTGCATAATTTGCAGGAATTTATCCAACAATTGGTCAATGGGTTATCCCTAGGGGCTATTTACGCGCTGATTGCGTTGGGATACACGATGGTCTATGGGATAATTAAGCTCATCAATTTCGCCCACGGCGACGTGATGATGGTAGGCGCTTTTGTGGGCTTTTTCTCAATTACCCTCCTCGGCGCCAACATAGCGGTGGCCATGTTATTGGCCATGACCGCATGTGCACTTTTGGGTATCATAATTGAAAAAGTGGCTTATCGACCCTTACGCAACTCAACCCGAATCGCATCGCTGATTACTGCCATCGGGGTTTCATTCCTGTTAGAATATCTAACCATATTTTTTATCGGTCCCAATCAGAAGGTCTTCCCTGCAACTGCATTTGCGGTCAAAGCCTATGATATAGCGGGCCTCTCAATCCTAAACAAAGATGTATTTGTATTTGTGTCAGCGGTAGCTCTGATGCTGGTTCTGCAATACATAATAAAATACACCAAAACCGGGAAAGCCATGCGGGCGGTTTCGTTGGATATGGAAGCAGCCGTTCTCATGGGAATCAGTGTTGATAAAACCATCTCCATGACATTTGCGATTGGATCAGCCTTGGCAGCGGCAGCGGGGGTCATGGTAGGTGTGTATTATGGAACGATCAATCCTTTGATGGGAATTATTCCGGGGCTCAAGGCTTTTGTCGCAGCTGTTCTAGGTGGTATAGGCATAATTCCAGGAGCCATGGTAGGGGGCTTCGTAATAGGACTGTTGGAAACAATAGTAAGCGGTTACGGCAACAGTCTCTACCGTGATGCGGTGTCATTCGGGGTCTTGATATTGATACTGCTAATCAAGCCTACCGGCCTATTTGGCAAAGACACCGGCGAAAAGGTATAGGTGAGAAAATGCAGACGAAGAGAATAAAATGGACTCAAATTTTACTGGAGACAGCTTTGCTGGTGGTATTGTTTTCGCTGATTCAGTATGGGATTTCGACCCGAATGCTCAGCCAGTACTACCAAATAAATCTGACTTCCATGTGCATAAACATTATTCTGGCGGTTAGTCTGAGCCTCATTAACGGATTTACCGGGCAGCTCTCACTTGGGCATGCTGGATTTATGGCTGTAGGGGCTTATGCCGCGGTGATCATGACCACTAAATTAGATTATCCCTTCTTGGCAGCATTGGTGGGGGCAGCCCTTGCAGCCGGTATGGCTGGATTCGTTATCGGGGTTCCAACCCTGCGGCTTAAAGGAGACTATCTAGCGATAGCAACATTGGCGCTGGGTGAGATTATCCGGGTCGTGTTGCAGAACATCGATTATGTTAACGGGCCGGCAGGGATATCCGGAATTCCTAAACTTACTACTTGGGCATGGTTGTTCGGGGGAGTGGTGCTGACCCTCATAGTTGTAGTGAACCTCGTCAACTCAAGCTATGGGCGAGCCATCATCTCGGTCCGGGAGGATGAGATCGCCGCCGAATTGATGGGCATCAATACCACCAAGTATAAAGTATTGGCCTTCGTAATCGGGGCTGGTTTTGCTGGTCTGGCCGGTGCTTTATATGGTCATTATTTTTACATAATAAAAC
>JAKJCH010000121.1:0-5015 GCA_022706565.1 Bacillota bacterium
GTGTAGCCGCGTAAGCAATCGTAAACTGTCGTACCCGGAACACTGATCGGGGCATTGCCACCTGTGATTAACTGCCAAAGCCAACATGGAGTGGCGATGCCCCTCAATACATTAGGGGATTATGGTAGTTGTTGATCCCATACTGTAATCCACCAGGATAATTGGAAAGGGGGTATTATAAACATGGACGCCAAAGAATTCGAACGGATTATGGATTTCGCCATTGCGGCCGAGATAGAAGCCTATGAGTTCTATAACGAGGTGGCCCAATCAACGGCGGACAAGAGCCTGAAAGTCCTCTTCACAGAGTTTGCCGAGGAGGAGAAAGGCCATCGCCTGACCCTGGAATCGCTGAAGAACAAGCAGATCCAGAACTTCTCCTTCGCAGGAGCAACGGACTACAAGATTGCAGAAACGGTGGATGCACCCAGGCTGTCGTTAAGCATGAAGCCGGCCGATGCCATCGCCCTGGCCATGAAGAAAGAGCAAGAGGCCATGGAAATGTACGAGGGTCTGGCCAAAGCCGCTACTGAGGAAGAAGAACTGCACCTGTTCATGAACCTGGCCAAAATGGAGCAAGGGCACAAAGCCAAGATGGAGAATCTCTATAACCAGGTAGCTTTTGCCGAGGTTTGGTAAGCCGAGCGTTCAAATTATGATCTCCAATTGCCCCTGACGCTGCATGAATTAAGACCTCCTGCAGCGGTCACTAAAACCAGATATATGATCTCCTATCATATATAGAGGATTCATGTGCAAAGCCAAAAGGCCTCTCCGTAAGGAGGGGTCTTTTGGTATGTATGGAGAAAATACCTGGAGATGGTAGGTTAATATCGCCTATAATGATATCGTCATCCCAATAACTTGGGGCCTGTCCCCAAGTTATTGACGGCCTTAAGGGATAGACAGGACGAGCCTATTGGGATTAGAATGAATCGTCAACCATCATATAGGGGAGAGTTATTGGCTATGACAGGTTCCGCCGGCAGGAAAAGAACGTACGCCATCTGGGCGGTGGTAATTTTGGTGATGTTGGCTCTTGGAGTGTTCACAGGGGGCCAATTGAACGACCACATTTTTGAATCGGTACAGACCAAGGACAGCAAGGGCAAGGTGATAAACATATTGGTCATGGGTATCGACGCCCGCAACGCCCGGGAGAACTCCCGCAGCGATACCATGATCCTGGCCAGCTTGGATCCTGCTACCAATCAGGTGGTGATGATCTCAATTCCCCGGGATACCCGCATTAAGAATGCCAAGGGGCAAAATGACCGCATCAACAGTATCAACTGGCTGCAAGGCCCCGAAGCGGCTTGCAAAGAAGTGGGCAAACTGCTGAACGTGGATGTCGATTACTATGTAGTCACCAACTTTGGCGGATTCGGAGATATCGTCGACGCATTGGGCGGGGTCCACATTGACGTGGAAACCAACATGTATCATGCTGACCCGGTCAATCCCGAGCTGGCCATTAATTTAAAGAAAGGGTACCAGCACCTGAATGGCAAGCAGGCCCTGGCTTATGTACGCTACCGGGGCGGACCCACGGCCGATATCGGCCGGACCGAGAATCAGCAGAAGTTTATCAAGGCCCTGGCGAAGGAAATGCTGCAGACCAAAACCATATTGCGCCTACCCCAGCTGATACCTGAACTTTACGAGAACGTCCATACCAATATCCCTCTGCAGGATATGATTTACCTGGGCAAAATGATCCAGGACTTAGACATGGAAAACATCATTACCCTCACTCTGCCCGGTTACTTCCTGAGTGACAGCCAAACCGGAGCCAGCTATTGGGAAGCTGATAAGAAGATAGCCAGCACTCTGATTGAAGATCTGAAGAGCGGGTTGGAAATCAAGGTGGTACAAGAGACTCCGCCCGGATCAAAACCGGTCAAAATGGTGGTTCGCCCGGAGGCCGAAGTTGAGCCGCCTCCAGCCAACACACCTGAATCCGGTAATGGTGATGGGATCAAGGACGGGAATGGTGAACCAGGCACAGCCGAGAATGAAGAAAATGACGGCTCCATTCCTGGCGAGGGAGGGGATGGCGCCGGCGGCCAGGGAACCAACACTGGTGAAGACCAGCCCGCCGACCCTCAGGATGGAACTGACCCAGACGATGGGGAAAGCGGCAAAGATAAGGACGGCGGATCTGCAGAAATTCCGTCCCCGCCTCTGAGTCTCGAGGAACTGCAGAAAGTAAGGCCTTAGAGAAAATCTCACAGACAAAACTACGGCTGCCTCATAAGAAAGGCAGCCGTATTGCTGTGGTCGATTCCAACTACCGCCCAGCGCTGTTATTGGAGGGCTGGTGCCAGCGGGGCAGGGACGGCAGATAACAGTCTTCTCCATGATAATTTTTGTCTGGAGCTTCCATACCCTGGCTGGAAAATTTTGCGGTTATCAATAGACGGATGGAACTCGCTTATGAATCGCCCTCTTTGTAGCAGGCGGTTATCTCCCCGTAATACATTACATGGTAATCCAAGCTGGAATAGGAATTGCCCCGGATGGTTTCATCCAGCAACGTGGCGTCCATGGCCTGGCGGAAGACGGTCTTACATTCGAAATATAGGCTGCAGCCTTTGATAACCGGGCTATGAATGGTGCGGGCCGGTTGGGGGGTGACACCTGCGGCCTTGAATTTATCTACATCGCGGCCCGACACACTGCCGGCGATGGCCAGGGCTTTCCGCATCTCACCTTTCGCCGGCAGGCTCACCGAAAAGTCCGGAGCTCTCTCTATCAAACCGTGGGTATAACGGGAATAACGCACCATCACGGTTATAATCGGCCTTTGCCAAATGTAACCGATGTTTCCCCAGCCAATGGTCATGGTGTTGAGGCGCTCGCCGTCCTTCACGGTCAGGAATGCCCCCCGGGGCAGCTGCTCCAGGAATTGCCGGGAATACTCTTCATAAGGGATGTCCTTGGCCATTGATTGATCTCCTTTCAACCGTAACTTGGGGACAGGCCCCAAGTTATTGCGAGATTTTTACTCATATTAGTAAATTATATACCAGTGGGGCGAAGTTTAGCATTTTGATTCTAACTATATAATATAGGTAGAAGTAAATGAAAACATGATTGATCGATATTCGCATCAGAACGGAGGATAGGGTATTGAAGAAATGGGGTTCTACAATCATCCTGTGGGTGCTCCTGGGGGTGTTGGTAACGATGGCAGCCAGCCGCGTTAGTTTGGCTACGGAGACCCTGCAACCGGACCAGCCGGACTGGGCCGGTATATATGACATCATCATAAACACTGCCGAGGGCGCTCAGGTACCGACCGAGATCGAGCTCACGGACTGGGGTAACGGGCAGATGTCCGCCCACGGTGTTTTCCAGGGTTATTCCCTTAACCAGTTGGGCGAATATAGCGGAGACCCAGCGGGGGAGGGGCTTAAAGCCCACTTCGATATAAATTTCGGATTGGTCAAGGGCTTTATCGATTTTACCATCCGGCATACGGAAGGACACTATACCATCGAGGGCAACGGAGAGGCCGACTCTATCGCGGTGGGTAAAATGGCAGCCACTTTCAGCGGTCAGAAGCAAGGGGGATCGACTCCGCCCGCTCCGGCTCCGACCCCGGGTGCCACTCCGACTCCACTTCCCGGGTCCGAATCGCCCAATTACCTGCTCTGGGCAGTGGGAACGGCGGCTGCTTTGGTCCTATTATGGGCGCTTGCTCCCCGGCGGCGCCGAGGTGGTTCCGGGCGATAGCCGCCAACTTTACATTTCCATTAATTCGATCCGCTCCCCGTCCGGCCCGGCAAAAAAGATTATGCGATGGCCGATGGCCTGGCGGGGGGTCTCCGTCTCAAAGGGTACCCCTAGCTTTCGCAGTTTCTCCACAGCAGAATCCAGATCGGCAACCGTAAAAGCGATGTGATCAAAAAATCCGGCTCCGCGCTTAACAGGCGGAGCCGGAATGTATTCGAGCAATTCAACAGTCATTGTACCGGTATGCAGATTGACTATCTTCAGGTTGTCAGTGACGTGGCTGAGGCCCATGGTGAGCCCTAAGACCTGCGAATAAAACTGGGCCGACCGGTCAGCGTCCGCGACTACCAGACCCAAATGGGCCAAGGCCAAATTCTCAATTGGTTCAGAATTTCTATAGGTCATAATACAGTTCAAACTCCAGCGGATGAGGCATGTTGGCTACTTGGCGCGCCTCTTTGCGCTTGGTGGCGATCCAGATATCGATCAGGCGCTTGGGGAAAACCCCGCCCTGCAACAGGAATTCATGGTCATTCTCCAGTGCGTTGAGGGCTTCATCCAGCGAAGTGGGCAGGGCTTTGATCTTGGCCAGCTCCTCCGCCGGCAGGTTGTAAAGATTGACGTCATAGGGGCCGAAACCTTCCTTGGTGGGATCGATCTTTTTCTGGATCCCATCCAGGCCCGCCATCAACATGGCTGAGTAGGCCAGATAAGGGTTACAGGTCGCATCCGAGGAGCGGAATTCGAAACGTTTGGCAGCCGGGTGCTTGGCATAGGCCGGCACCCTGATCACGGCACTGCGGTTGGAAGTGCCGAAAACGCAGTTTACCGGAGCTTCATAACCGGGCACCAGACGCTTGTAGGAATTGGTGCTGGGGTTGCTGAAAGCCAGCACAGCCGGAGCATGGGTGAGCAGGCCGCCGATAAAATAGCAGGCGGTCTGGCTCAGATTGGAATAGCCATTCTCATCATAGAACAGGGGTTGGCCGTCTTTGAACAGGTGCATGTGGACATGCAGGCCATTGCCGGCCTCAGCGTAAATCGGCTTGGGCATAAAGGTTACCGATTTGCCCTCCTGGAAAGCCAGGTTCTTGATAAGATATTTGGCCAGCATGGTTTTGTCGGCCATTTCCCGCATACCCCCGAATTCCACCTCAATCTCGATTTGACCGGGGCCGGCTACTTCATGGTGGTGATATTTGACGGGGATATTGTTTTCTTCCATTAGTACGCACATCCGCGCCCTAAGGTCATAAAGCACGTCCTGAGGCGGGGTG
>JAKJCH010000121.1:5043-5389 GCA_022706565.1 Bacillota bacterium
CGCCGCTGTTCCAACTCGCCTGCTCGCAGTCGATGCTGTAACCGGTTTTATGCGGTAAACATACATAGCTGACATGGTCGAATACGTTGAATTCAAATTCGGGCCCGATACGCATCTGATCGGCGATACCGGTAGACTTCATGTACTCCTCGGCTCTGGTGGCGATGGAACGGGGGTCCTGGTCAAAGCGATAGTTTTCCGGCTGGTTGATGACGAAGACGTCACCGATCATGCTCAGGGTGGGAACTTCGGTGAAAGGATCACGGATAGCAGTGCTGATATCAGGTATGAATACCATATCACTCTTCTCGACCGGGGCGAATCCGTAGTTGGAGCCATCGAAACC
>JAKJCH010000122.1 GCA_022706565.1 Bacillota bacterium
TTAAGACTGCTCTTAAATCGGGCAAAAACGAGGAACTAATAAAAATTGTCCGGACCTTGCATCTGGAAAAAGAAGCAAAATCGATGGCCGGCAAGAAGCTAACCAAAACCGATGAAGATATCATGAATATCGCGGAAAAACAATTATCTGAAGAATTTGCGGTAGCTTTGGATATTTCACCCGATGAAGTTTTGCCCTATATTCTTGAACATATTCCAAAAACCAGTGATATCGAATAAATCGAAATAAGGAGTCAACTGGGGCGCACTTATCTTGTTTTCATTCCTATAATTAAATAATCAGATTACAAGCCCGGTCAGCGAGTATCAACTTGAGGGTCGGGTCTTTTTATGGCATTGGAGTCAGAGCAAGCCTGTCAAGGTTTGGACACCAATGCAAATCGATATTTGTTGTATAATAGTAGACACTAACAGATTGTGTGGAGAGTGGGGAGGGGATTGATTTGATCAAAAAGATAATGGTGGCTTTGGATAATTCCAAGACCGCCGACCGGGTAATGGCCCAAGCGGTCGATTTAGCTCGGGTTTATCAGGCCCAGCTATTGGCGGTGTCAGTCATCAACTATTCGCTGCTGAGTGACATTGACAATGTGGCCGATGCCCCGACTCCCAAGTTGACAGAGGCTATCTATGCCTGGACCGGTACCTTTCAGGAGGTTCTGGACAGATGTAAGGATTTGGCCCGCGACAATAGGGTTGAGTTCTTCCAGGAGATGTTGAGCGGCAATCCGGCCGAAGAGATCATCAAGTATGCCGACGCCAATGATGTGGACTTGATTATTATGGGTCACATCGGAAGAACTGCTGCCACCGGATTTCTGATGGGCAGTGTTTCCCAACGGGTAGCGACCCACAGCAAAAAATCGGTGATGATAATAAAATAGCCACCTGCCTGTATGCTGCTTGACGAAGAATCCATTGTGTTATAGAATATTCTTTGCGCCGGGGTGTAGCTCAGTTTGGTATGAGCGCTACGTTGGGGACGTAGAGGCCGCTGGTTCAAGTCCAGTCACTCCGACCATTTGCTGATATACCACTCATTTTTCTAACCAAGAAAAGGGAGTGGTTTTTTTGTTGCAGAAATTCTTTATGGAGATTTCGCCTCAAGCGATGGTGCAAAAAATTAGCGGCGGTAGAAGTACAGCTTGCCACTTTCCAGCTGGCAGTCAAGTTCTCCCAGGTCGTGCAGATAGGTGACAAAGGCACCCATGGTGGAGAGAGAAAAATAGTACTCCTTGAAGTCCAGCTGCAAATCCGCCAGGATGGTCACTTCCTCCAGCAGTTCCTCCCGGGTGTGAGGCTGGGTCAGCAGATCCCTGATCAAATCCAAGTAATACTCCAAATTATCACGGTTGGTGCGGTTCAGTTGCAGTAGAGTGGGGCGGTCGTATACCCTATCCGCGTGACCCAGTACGAAATAATCATAGTCGAGTTCATCGATTAACTGGTAGGTGTTTAATTGGGCTCTGATATCGTACAGGAAAGGATACGAGTACTTGGCGATAATCTCCTCGCTGAACAGGGCGTCACCGAGGAAGCAGACCCGATCCCGGGTGCCGATTCCCAGCAAACCAGGAGCATGGCCGGGCAGGCTTATCACTTCGAACTTCTCCTCGTTTATCTTGTGAGTGCCTGGAGTCACGATCTCATCGACCCGCAGCCCTTTATTCTTGAGAAAATGGCGGGACAGTTCCCGGGGAGGGTGGGCTCCATATAGGTACATGGGGAAGAGACCACCGTTTTCCAGGATCAGCCCTTCCTCTGGGGAGGCCAGAAACAGGCTGCCGGGGAAATTCTCCTGGAAAAATGAATTTCCCCCGGCATGATCGATATGGTTGTGGGTATTCACTATGTATTTGACATTCAAATTGTTAGCCTGCAGTACGTTGGCTATTTTGCGTCCCTGTTGGTTGTTGTCGCCGCTGTCAATCAACAGGGTATATTTATCCTTGAAAACGTATACACCGATATTGGTGGGGGCCGAAATATAATAGGTATTCCCGTTGATCTTGGTTAGGTTCACAGTTTCCTCCTAGTTGAGCCCGGCAGGGCACACCGCGGTCCAAACACTGTATCTGCGGGCAGCATCAAGGGGTATTGAGAGCGAAGTTTTCATAGGTTCAACCCGGCCTGCTGTAATGTTCGTACCATTTCTTCCTGTCCGGGTAATTCGTTCAGATCCACTACGATAGATTTATAACCAGCTGTTTTCAAGGCATTTGCGGTAAACTGGTCGCTTATCTGCTGACGTTTGTTGCTGTCCGCCGACCTGAGGTTGACGACCAGGACCGGCTTGAAGTCTTCGGCATCATAGATCACCATATCGGCGACCCGTTCCCGGAGACGGTACAGATACTCCTGGCGGTTCTCGGTCCCGGTGGGGACTACCAACAAATCCGTCAATGGTACATGCGGGAATACGGTGTAGGCGCCTTCCCGGAATATTTCCTGGAAAGCTTTAAAAACCAGGAGTTCCCGGCTGGGCATGGGGTAATCATTCTTTTTATACGGCATCTGGTCGGCATTGATCCATTTCTCGCTGATATCGATGAAGTCGCCCCGCGGTGCCGGCTTTTCTTTGGCGGGGACGGACTTGAAATAATCGTACAGCAATTTCACCACTACTATTATTAATACAAGGGCGATAAATTGAGGCATATGAATCCTCCTCCTGGCGCTCGTCTTATTGAAAACAAACAATTGCAGTCGTTTAATATATCATATACAAAATCGGGACAGTTTTGAGGAAATTTTACCGCGCCGGGGTTTATAGGTATAGTGTTTCATTGTAGAATAAGAAAATATTCCGATTATCTTGAGTGAAGGATTTGGAGGTGGCTAAAAACAGATGATGTATTCCAGCAGCCGGGGGGCGGCCGAAGCGGTCCCGGCAGCCCAAGCCATCAAGATGGGGATCGCCCCTGACGGCGGACTGTTTGTACCTGACCATATACCCCAAATAGATTCCGATACACTGACTTCCTTTGGCAAAATGTTTTACGCGGAACGGGCTGAGCGCATTCTCAGCTTGTACCTGCAGGATTTCAGCCCCGGGGAGATCGCCCGGTGCGTAAGGGCGGCCTACAATTCCGGGAGTTTCGATGATGCCAGTATAGCTCCGCTGGTGCCGCTCGAGGCGGGCGTATTTGTGCAGGAATTATGGCATGGTCCCACCTGTGCCTTCAAGGATATGGCTCTGCAGATCCTTCCTCACCTCATGACTACCAGTGCCGCCAAGACCGGTGAGACGGATGAGATTGTGGTCCTGGTAGCCACCTCCGGGGATACTGGCAAGGCTGCCCTGGAGGGGTTCAAGGACGTGGACGGGATCAGGATCGTGGTATTTTACCCCCAGGATGGGGTAAGTGAAGTGCAAAAACGGCAGATGGTGACTCAGACCGGGAAAAATGTGATGGTAGCTGCAGTGGAGGGCAACTTCGATGATGCCCAAAACGGGGTCAAGCAGATATTCGCCGATCCTGAATTCAACGGCAAGCTGGCATCCCATGGTATGAAGATGTCGTCCGCCAATTCCATCAATTGGGGCCGGCTGGTGCCCCAGATAGTCTACTATGTTTCTGCGTATGCCGACCTGCTGGCAGGTGGCCACATCAGTCCCGGAGAAGAAATAAACGTGGTGGTGCCGACCGGCAACTTCGGCAACATCCTGGCGGCGTACTATGCTAGAAAGATGGGCATTCCCATCCACCGCCTGATATGCGCATCCAATATAAATTACGTCCTCACTGAGTTCATCAATAGCGGGATTTACGATCGCCGGCGGGATTTTGCCCGCACCATCTCACCTTCCATGGATATCTTGATCTCCTCAAATCTCGAACGGCTCTTATTCGAAGTGACCGGACACGATGCCGGCAAGGTGGCGAATTGGATGCGGGATCTGCAAACCCAGGGCCGCTATGAAGTGGATGATGAGGTAAAACAGCAGATACAGGCCGTCTTTTGGGGCGGTTATGCCAGCGATGAGGAAACCAAGGCCACTATCCGCAGTGTTTGGGAAAATTCCGGTTACCTGCTGGATACCCATACCGCCGTGGGGGTGAATGTCTACCAGAAATATCTGGGCGCCAGCGGGGACCACACGGTAACCATTATCGCATCCACCGCCAACCCCTATAAATTCTCCCAGAGTGTGGCTGAAGCGATAATAGGATCGGACCGACTGTCGGGCATGGACGAATTTGCCATCGCCCAAGCTTTGGAGGAGTATACCGGCAAGCCGATACCGGCGGCACTGAGGGATATCGAGAAGAGGCCTATTCTGCATCGGACGGTGTGTCCCAAACAGGCGATGGGCCGAGTGGTCCTGGATTATCTTCAGATTGGATAGAATAGAGAAGGCCCGGGTATGAGCCCGGGCCTCTGACCTTCTTAATAGGCCGATAGCTGTGTTGTTATGGAAAGCCCAATCATTGACGTATCCCAAGTAGGCCTCAGATACTACCCTCCAATTGCCTTGCACCAAGCCCCTTTTGGTCGGTCTGCCAATATGGATTAGGTTGGCGCTTCCGAGACCGGCGATTGCAGACAATTTTAGCCCTTTATGAAACGCTCCATCAGCTGAGGGCCGCTTTCGTAGAATTTTCCCGCCAAAGCGCTCTCTTCGTCGTATCCTGCCACTGGAGATGGATAGGGATGTTTCTTATCATAGATCAAGAACGGCACCGGCTCGCTGGTGTGGGTGCGCACCGCTATCGGGGTGCGGTGATCGGGGACCACCATGATCCTGATATCATCGAACTGGTCCAGAGCCCCGATAACCCGGCCTACCACCTCTGTATCCACCTGCTCGATCGCCCATATCTTTTTCTCCAATTCCCCCTGGTGTCCAGCTTCATCGGGGGATTCGATATGCACATATACGAAATCCTGTCCCTGCCTGAGTTCATTCAAAGCCGCCTCGGCCTTGCCGGCAAAATTGGTGATGATAGCTCCAGTAGCTCCTTCCACCTTAATGGGCTTAAGCCCGGCGCAAATGCCTAACCCCTTTACCAGGTCGACCGCCGCTACTACCGAGCCCCGTACGCCGTATGCATCCCAGAAACTGTCCAGGGCCGGCCGCGTGCCATGGCCCCAAAGCCAGGCGGAGGTAGCGGGATTTAACCCCTGGGCCTGGCGCTCTTTGTTAATAGGGTGGCCAGCCAGAATTTTCTCGCTTTTTAGCATTAGTTCCTTAAGAGCGCTGCTGTCTTCCCCTTGGGGCAGGTAACCGCCCACTTGGCGGCTCGATATATCATGGGGAGGGGTTAGTTGCAAGGACTTCTTCGCTGCGTTTTTCCATATCAATAAGTTCCGGTAG
>JAKJCH010000123.1 GCA_022706565.1 Bacillota bacterium
CTGCATTCTCTTTACCAGCAGACCGACCTCAATGACCAGGACTTGGAATTACTGCTTGTAATGGCACCGCAACTGGGCATGTCCGGGGGGGAGGAACAGGTGAAACTGCTGACCATGGTTCAGGAGCAGCTGAAGGTGCAGGAAGACCGGGCCCGGCTTGAAGAAGAAAACGGGCGCAAATTAAGGGTCTATGGGGGCTTTGCCTTTGGCGCGACCGTGGTCCTGTTGTTGCTCTGAATACCATCATAATTGCTTGGCCCTGGCAGGAGTGGCAATGGCAACCGCCCGGGTAATAAAAACAGGAGGAAAAGCATAATGAACATCGATATTCTCTTCCGTATTGCCGGCATAGGTATCCTGATATCGGTTCTATGTATCGTTCTTAAGCAGGCCCAGAAGCAGGAACAGGCGGAAATGCTGACTCTGGCTGGAGTCGTAGTGGTTCTGATTATGGTCGTGCAATTGATGAACCAGCTTTTCACAACCGTTCGCGCGGTATTCGCTCTGTAGCACGCAGTCTCGGAAGGGGACATTGACATGGATATAGCTCAAGTCATTGGACTAGCTCTGGTCACGACAGTATTTTTGATGTTGCTAAGGCAGGAGAAACCGGTTATGGCAGTGCTGCTCAGCCTGGCCTTCGGTGTGATTATATTCATATCTATGCTGGATAAATTGTCGGCCATTATCGACATAATGAGGGAATTGACTCAAAAGGCCGGCATCAACAACTTTTTTTTCAGCACTGTGCTAAAAATCATGGGAGTGGCCTATCTGGGTGAGTTTGCCGCCGTCATCTGCCAGGATGCCGGTGAACAGGCGGTGGCCAAGAAGATTGAATTCGCAGCCAAGATAATTATTGCAGTGTTGGCTTTGCCCATCCTGGTGGCCATATTGGAATCACTCCTGGAACTAATGCCGAGATAATTTGAAGCAGCAGGTGATGGCACTTGGTCAGAATAATCAGCTTATTTATATTGGCGGCTTGCCTGTTATTATTCAGCCCGGGCCTGGCCGGAGCCGCCTCCGAACCGACCGCCCCGACTTTTTCAGTCCAGGACACCATGGATAGTCTTGATTTGCAGGATTTGGAGAAATTTCGCAATCAGGTCGAGGACGAAATGGATCCTTTCCTCACGGAAAAAGGTGTGCGGGAATGGCTAGCCGACTTCATCAAGGGAGACTGGCAGTTTGATTTCGGGCAAATTACCGAGACCATCATCCAGTTTCTGTTTAAGGAGATCCTGGCCAATTCCAGCCTGCTGTCCAAGCTGATAATTTTATCGGTCCTGGCGGCATTGCTGATAAACCTGCAGACATCGTTTGCCTCCGGGATCGGCCGGCTTTCCTACCTGGTCTGTTTTCTGGCAATGTGTGCTCTGGCCTTGGGCAGTTTCAGAGTGGCCCTGGGGATTGGTAAGCAAACCATCAGCAACATGTCCGACTTCATGATGGGGGTCTTGCCGCCGATGATGGCCCTGGTAGCCGGGCTTGGCCATCTGAATACGTCAGCCATGTTGTTTCCCTTGCTGATGATGGTGGCCACCGTGTTCGGCAATGCTATCAAAAACGTAGTCTTCCCGTTGATCATCATGTCCGCTGTGTTGAGCCTGGCCAACCAACTTTCGGAGACGGTCAAGGTAGAAAGACTGGCTCGCTTCTGTTCCCAGATGGCACAGATAATACTAGGATTTCTGATGACAGTGTTTGTTGGGGTGCTGACCCTGCGTTCATTATATGCTTCGGTTTTGGATAAAGTAGCCCTGCGCACTACCCGTTTCGTTACTGACAATGCCATCCCGATTGTCGGCAAAATGGTCGGGGACACGGTGGAAGTGGCGGCCGGTTATGTGGTGATGCTCAAGGATGCCCTGGGAATCTTCGCTGCTCTTTCCATCCTGGGGATCATCATTTTTCCGGTACTGAAGATTGCCGCTCTTGGATTGATATATAAACTGGTAGGGGCGGTGGTGGAACCAATGGGAGATGCGAAAACCGCTGCCATCCTGGAGGTCATGAGCGCCCACCTCTTCCTGCTGATGGCCGCTACGGCTGCGGTAGCGGTGATGTTTTTCATAATGATCGCCATACTGGCGGGAGTATCCAGCGGTTTTACCATGCTTAAATAAGTGGGGGGGCAATATGGAGGTATTGGCAGAGATAGTCAGAAACCTGCTGGTAATCATCATTATCTCATCCTTCTTGGAGATGCTGCTGCCCGAAGGCAACACCCGTCCTTTCGTGCGCTTTGCGGTGGGCATGTTTGTTCTTATCGCTATCCTGACCCCCAGCCTCCATTATTTATATGATAATGTCAGCTTCCCGTTATCGGCATGGGACGATAGCCTGCAGGGATATGAATCCGAGTATATCGACCACACCGGGACCAGGATTCAGGAACAGATAAAGGGTCAGAGCGATTCACTGCTGCAGAAAAAGCTGGAGGAGCAAGTCAGCGCAGTAGCCCTCCTGGTTCCAGGAGTCGAGGATGTCCAGGCCGAACTCACCCTGGACCAGAACGGTAATCCCCGCAGATTGGATTTGATAGTCCAGTCATCCGGCTCCAGTGCAACTGATGGTATTCGGCCGGTTGAGGTGTTGGCCGGAGCCGAAACCGAGAACGGCCGCAACAAAGCAGAGATCACTAGCAAGATGACCAAAATAATCACCAGCCTGTATGGTTTGGAGGCAGGGGATATTGAGATCGTATTTGAAGGGGGTTAAAGCAAAATGTTGGATGAATGGAAAAGGCAATGGGGCGGCGACTCGGGCAGCCCAGGCGGAGGGAGATACAGTCTGTATCTGCTAGTGGCGGCGGTATGCCTCGGCTTACTGGCTCTTCTATGGCCGTCGGCGGATACCACGCCGGAGCCGGAGTCTGTTCTCCCAGTCAGCCAAGCGGGTGGTGTGAACCAGGCCCGCGCGGCCTTGGCGGCGGACTTGGAAAAGATTCTGTCTCAGGTTGAAGGGGCCGGTATAGTCCAGGTAAACATTACTCTGAGTTCGGACGGTCTGAAGAGTTATGCGCGTAACACCAAGAATGAGCACCGGGTTACCCAGGAAGCGGACAGCGTAGGTGGGGATCGTGAGGTCATCGAGGAAAACCAGAGCAGCGACATTGCCATTTCGGGTGGCAACGCGCTATTGATCGAGGACAGTGCGCCGGAGGTGGTAGGGGTGCTGGTAGTCGCAGAGGGGGCTGGCGACAGTCTGGTCAAAGAAAGGCTGACCGATGCCACTACGGTATTGTTGAATGTGGCGCCTCATCAGGTCAGGGTTGAAACCCGGAAAGGAGCTGGGCAATGATAATCAGCATCGACAAGGCCAGAATCGTTCTGGCTCTGGCCGCCATTGTGATGGTTATTGTGATCACACTGAAACTGCTGACTGGTTATTGGGAGAACCGTTCCGAACCGGCTTTGACCGGTGACATGACTACTCTTGAAGCAGTACCGGAAAGCCGTCCGGTCGACATATCCAGGGAAGAAGGGGCAGGGTTCCTATCCGAGTATCGATTGGAGCGGGACCGGGTGCGCAGTCGAGAGATAACCCTGCTACGGGAAATAGCCAGTGATACAACCAGCACCGCCCGAGCCCGGGAAGAGGCCTACGCCAAATTGGTCCAATTGGCCGACCGGGAGGAAAAAGAGATGCATGCTGAAGCCCTGATTAAAGCGCAAGGATTTGCCGATTGCGCAGTAATAATGAGTCCCACCGCCACCATGGTCATGATTTCAGGTAATCTGGCGGATACAGTTGACCAGGACAGGATTAGAAGATCTGTCAGCGTGGCTACCGGGTTCACGGAAAAAAGCGTGTCGGTTCTGCAGCTGGTGCCAAATGAATGATGCCGTAAAATCGGATTGTCTACAGATTGAAATATATGGATCAAATCCCTATAATAAAGAAGCATTGTAATTCAGAGGTACTCATGTCCGGCCTGGGGTGTATTTGGTATCGGCCGGGCTGCGGGTATGATGCAATTGGCTTGGTCCGATTAACAGGGCGGCGAAGTATTCCACGCCGCTAGGACAATGATGAAATTAGAACATACTGATTCCTCGACGGGACTATTGCAACTTAGCCAAGCCGAAATAATGCCTACAATCAGAGGAGTGAAGACATGGATTTGGAAGAGATCAGGGAACTTGTGATGCTGCTGGAAAACACCAGCCTAACTGAGCTCAAGGTCCATACCGAAGATTTCAAGTTGACCTTGCGCAAGGGCTCAAGACCTAAAGAAACCGCCTCCATCCCAGCACCGGCAATCGAAAACCAAAAGCCGGTCGGGACACCGCCTGCGCAGATTACCCCTGATCAGGATCTGGTCAGCATCAATTCACCCATGGTAGGTACCTATTATCAGGCTCCATCTCCAGATAGCGAGCCGTTCGTCAAGATTGGCGACGTGGTGAGCAAGGGCCAGACCCTATGCATAGTAGAAGCCATGAAGCTGATGAATGACATCAAATCGGAATATGATGGTACGATTGTCGAGATCGCTGCCGAGAACGGCCAACCGGTCGAGTATAACCAGGTATTATTCTGGATAAAACGGAGCTAGGGGTGTTAATTTGTTCACCAGGATATTGATTGCCAATCGCGGGGAAATAGCCCTGCGCGTGATAAGGGCCTGCCAGGAGATGGGTATCGAGAGTGTAGCAGTCTATTCCGAAGCCGACCGGGACAGTCTGCATGTCAAAATGGCCGATGAAGCAGTCTGTATAGGCGGAGCCCCGGCTAGTCAGAGCTATCTGCATGTGGCCAATATCATTTCGGCGGCCATAAACCTTGGCTGCCAGGCGATTCACCCGGGATACGGATTTCTGGCTGAGAATGCATACTTTGCCCAACTCTGCCACGCTAATGGTATAAAATTCATCGGCCCGTCGGCTTCAGTAATCGAGCTGCTGGGGGACAAGGTAAAAGGCAAGGAAATAGCCCAGCAGGTCGGAGTGCCGGTAGTTCCGGGGAGCGAGGGGGCAGCCGGCAGCCTGGAAAATACCATTGTCCTGGCGGAATCGATCGGTTATCCGATTATCATCAAGGCCTCGGCGGGCGGCGGAGGTCGGGGAATGCGTCTGGCCCACAACAAAGCGGCCCTTAAAGAAGCGCTTGGGATGGCTCGCCTGGAGGCGGGCGCGGCTTTTGGGAATGATGAGGTCTATATAGAAAAGTACATCGAAGAACCGCGTCATATAGAGGTCCAGATCCTGGGCGACGAACATGGCAACATAATTCACCTGGGCGAGAGGGATTGTTCGCTGCAGCGACGCCATCAGAAACTGCTGGAGGAATC
>JAKJCH010000124.1 GCA_022706565.1 Bacillota bacterium
CCCTGGTGAGCAAAGACATTATACGCAGGGAAGATTGTACGGATTACCCTTCCGAAGGTAAAGCCCTGAAATAGGTCAGTTGTTGAACAAATGAATTTTTATTGAGGCACCATCTCGGTTGGGGTGGTGCTTCTCAATTTTGCTGTGTTCGGTCACTCTTCTCAATTTGCCTTAAGCCCGGCGATTTGTACTATTATATAAATAGATATTTATGAACCCAGAGGAGGGAGCATCCTGCCGGACATATATGAGATCAGAAAGATAGGACTAATCAACGGTGAGACTATCGGGTACCGGGAGGCGGGTAGGGTTGGACCGCCGGTGGTCATGTTGCATGGCAATATGACCTCTTCCAAACATATGGAGATATTAATGGAGAGGATGGAAGACCGGTATAAGATATTCGCCCCCGATATGCGTGGTTTCGGCGCCTCCACCTACAACCAGCGCATATCGTCCCTGAAAGACCTGGCCGATGACATCAAATTCTGGGCTGACCAACTGGAACTGAAACGTTTCACGCTGGTGGGGTGGTCGACTGGAGGCGGGGTGGCCATGCAGTTTGCTGCTGACAACCCGGGTTATGTTGATAGAATGGTCTTGATCGACTCGGTGGGTATAAAAGGCTATCGTTTGATCCGCACGGAGAATAGCCCCGTAGATTACGCCACCTTGCGCAAACTGGGTTCCAAAGTGTCCAATTGGAGCCTTGATCACATGAAGAAATATAACGTATACCCCAATCGCGAATTTATTCGCCGCATTTGGGATAAGGTGATGTACAACAAAAACCGGCCCAGCGATGAATTGTACGAGGAGTACCTGGACGATGCCATGACCCAGAGAAATGTGGCCGATATTCATTATGCCCTGCTCCGTTTCAATATTTCGACCGAGCATAACGGGCTGGTGCTCGGTAACGGACGGGTAAAGCTCATAACTGCTCCCACCTTGATTCTGCAAGGGGACCGTGATCTGGTAGTACCTCCCTTCACCGGTGAGGAAATCGCTGCCGCTCTTGGGGCCGTGGGTCGATTGGTCATTCTCTCCGACTCGGGCCATTCGCCTTTGATCGATTGCATGGATAAACTGGTACAGAACCTGGAAGACTTTATATAGATCTTCCGTCACCGATAAGAGCTGACTGGTTTGGTACGCCATCATGCTGTCCTGTTGTTGCGGCCCTTTTGCGCTGGGCGCGAACGTATCGTCCTAACCAACCGGCGCCCCGGTTGTGTTAAAATAAGGCAGGAGACAATTGACCCCAATTAATGATGTTTTACTGTAATCTTTAAAACCGTTGAAATCGACCTTACAAGGAGGGTGAGAGCATGCCTGATTTTGGAAACTCTTTTTCTGGACTGACGAGAGAACGCAAGCTGACTGAAGCAGAACTAATCCGGGCGATCCGCTTCATGATTGCGGCGGAGTATGAAGCCATCCAGCTTTATATGCAGCTGGCCGAAGCCACCGACAATGAACTGGCCATCGAGGTCCTCAAGGATATCGCCGACGAGGAGAGAGTACATGCCGGTGAGTTTCTGAGGCTCTTGAAGGAACTGGCCCCCGACGAGGAAAAATTCTATCGCGAAGGTGCCGAGGAAGTTGAAGAGGAGATAGAAAAACTCAAAAAGAAGTGACGAGAAATCCCGAGTGAAAGGGGACGGATCGAGACAACTGAAAACTTAAAGAATTCCTCTATGGTATGCATAATATACGGGCGGACGTTAAGCGACAGCGTGGAAGCCAGTATATTTATGCATACCTTTATTTTACCTGGCCATCAGCACCTTGCTGAGAAACTCCTTGGTTCTTGATTGCTGCGGGTGCAGCAATACGTCTTCGGCATTGCCTTCCTCAACTATGGCGCCCTCGTCCATGAAGATAACACGCTGGGCGACTTCACGGGCAAAGCCTATTTCGTGGGTGACCACTACCATGGTCATGTGTTCCATGGCCAGATCTTTCATGACCTGCAGTACCTCCCCGGTTAATTCCGGATCGAGGGCTGAGGTTGGTTCATCAAAACACATTATAGCGGGGTTCATGCACAATGCCCGGGCTATTGCCACCCGCTGCTGCATTCCCCCCGACAGTTGATAGGGGTAATTGGAGCCATTCTGGGCCATTCCTACCTTTTCCAGATACATCATGGCGGTATCGCGGGCGGTACTGCTATCAATCCCATTTACCAGCATAGGCGCCATCATCAAGTTCTCCAACACCGATTTATGCGGGAAGAGATTGAAGTTTTGAAAAACCATCCCCATTTTCAGGCGCATACGGGCAATATCCTTTTCGTTGGCATATACCGCTTTGCCGTTGGGACCGTTCTTCACCATAAACTCGCCCTCGATTTCGATACTGCCCCGGTCAATGGTTTCCAAACGGTTCAGGCAGCGCAGGAAGGTACTCTTGCCAGATCCAGAAGGGCCGATAATGGCTATTACCTCGCCCTTGTCGACCTGCATGGACACGCCTTTTAATACTTCATTGGTATGAAAATCCTTATACACTTCGGTAGCTTTGAGTATATACATAATCCTGCTCCTATCGATAATAGGCGTAATGGTCTTCCAGCCACTTGAAAGTCTGCTGGATAACCGCGGTCATTACGAGATAAAATATCGCCGCCATAATGAAGGGGACAAACAAGGCATCCCGCACTGCAGCAATCTTCGCCACCCGCAGGAGTTCACTGATACCGATTGCATAAACCAGGGAAGTATCCTTAATCAGATTGATAACTTCATTACTGATGGGGGGTAATACTCTCTTTATCATCTGCGGCAAGATGATCCGGGATAAGGTTTGCCAGCGGCTCAAACCCAGCACGTCAGCCGCCTCGAACTGTCCCCGGTCAATTGATTGAATGCCGGAGCGGTACACCTCCGCCAGGTAAGCAGTGTAATTGAGGATAAAGGCCAGCAGGGCGGCTGGAAAACGGTCGATATTGATGCCGATTATAGGCAAGCCAAAATATATGAACAGCAGCTGCAGCAATAGGGGAGTACCCCGGAAAAGCCAGATATAGAACTGAGTGGCTACACTTAGAGGGGCTAATTTGGAAAGGCGGGTCATGGCAAACACGACCCCCAACGGTAATGACGTAATTAAAGAAATGAAAAAGATTTTCAAGGTAACAACGGTGCCTTCCATCATAAAAGGAAACAATGAAGCCAAGTATTCCATAGAGAACCTCTTATAAATTAATATGAATGCTCAAAATAAAGGCTGACTGCTCCAACACAGTCAGCCCTTGCTTCCAATAATAGAGTAAGATCAAAAAATAATCCAGTACCAGTTTATTTTATCTACTTGATCAGGTTTTCTCCAAACCATTTCTCAGATATCTGCTTTGAAGTTCCGTCCGCCTTCATAGCATCCAGAGCCTTCTGTAATTCGGCTAAGAAGGTTACATCAGCCTTTCTCACGCCTACGCCAAAGGATTCCTCACCGAAGTTTTCGGTCAGCACCTGGTAATCCTCAGCATGCTTGGCCAAATAGTAACGTCCTACTACTTCGTCAACCACGACTGCGTCTATGCGGCCTGATTTAAGGTCGAGCAAGGCATCGACGTTATTGTCGAACTGCACCAATTCTCCCAAGGAATCGAAAGTAGCCTTGTCTTTCTCTACTGCTTCGATAGCGCTGCTGGCTGCCTGAATACCGACTTTCTTACCGGCCAAGGCTTTTTTGTCAGCCAAGGGGGAACCCTTTTTCACCACGATTATTTGCTTATCGGTAATATAGGGCTGGGTAAAAGCGATCTTCTCCTGGCGGGCGGGGGTGATGGTAAGGCCGTTCCAGATCACATCTATCTTACCGTTGTTCAATTCTTCTACTACCGTATCCCAGATGACCGGTTGGAATTTGACCTCTACGCCCATTCTCTTGGCGGCTTCCTTGGCCAGGTCGATATCGAAACCTACTATTTCATTGGTCTTTTCATCCCTGAATCCCATGGGAGGAAATGCGTCGTCCAGGCCCAGAGTAAAGAAACCTTTATCTTTGATGGTCTGGAAGGACTTGTCGGCGGGTTCCTGGGTTTGAGTCTGGGTTCCGGCATTTTGCGGAGTTTCAGCAGGTTTCTGGGCACAGCCGGTAACCAACATGGTCAATGAGAAACAAAGTAATAAAATGAGTGCCAGTCTTTTCTTCAACTTGGTAGCCTCCTTTAGATATGTAATAGTTATATTTTACTTCAGCAGGGTAAACAAGTAAATATTGGACTATTTGCACCATTTGCGTGGAGGAGCGGTTTCCAGGCAAGATCCTAATATCCATAACACCTTCTATAGGACTTTGCTTAAAAATGACTGCGTCCGCGGATTGCTGGCATTATCAAAAATCTGGTCCGGTGTACCTTCCTCAACGATGACGCCCTCATCCATAAATATCACCCGATGGCCCACTTCGCGGGCAAAACCCATTTCATGCGTGACCACCATCATAGTCATGCCTTCATGAGCTAAATCCTTCATCACCTCCAATACTTCACCTACCATTTCCGGGTCCAGGGCGGAGGTAGGTTCGTCGAACAGCATCACTTTGGGCTGCATGGCCAGAGCCCGGGCAATAGCTACCCGCTGTTTCTGCCCGCCGGACAACTTGCTGGGATAAACATCGGCTTTGTCCAAAAGCCCTACTTTGCCCAAAAGATCCATAGCCCGCTCATGGGCCTCGGCGGGGCTGATCTTGAGAATCTTGATGGGCGCCAGGGTAATGTTTTCAAGGGTGGTTTTATGGGGGAAAAGGTTGAACAACTGGAACACCATGCCTACCTGTTGGCGTATCTTATTGATGTCGATGCTGGGATGAGTGATGTCCATCCCGTTGATTATGATATCCCCGGATTGGACTGGTTCCAACTGGTTGATGCAGCGCAGCAGGGTGCTCTTGCCCGAGCCGCTGGGACCGATCACACACACCACCTCCCGGGGCGCCACATAACAGTTGATCCCTTTGAGGACCTCCAAGTGATCAAAGCTTTTGTAGACATTCTTTACCCGGATCATTCGGTTGCCAACCTCCTCTCCATATAATCACCAAACATGGCCAGGAGTTTGGTCATTATAAAATAGATGACAGCCACCGTACCCCATACCCAGGCCGGTTCATAACTGCTGGCATAAATCAGCTTGCCCCGCAGGGTCAATTCAGAAACACCAATGATGGATACCAGCGAGGTGTCTTTGAGCATGGCAATGAATTCGTTGATCAAAGGCGGTATCACAACTTTATAAGCCTGGGGCAAAATGATGTACCACATGGCCTGGCGGTGATTCATACCCAGCG
>JAKJCH010000125.1 GCA_022706565.1 Bacillota bacterium
TTCCTGGCAGCATCCATCAAACTTATCGATTTTCTTGTCCCCGGTCATATCCTAGCCACGGTTATCATGCCTGCATTGTCCATTGTCCTGGAAGGCTTGGTTGTCTTTTTAGCACTGCGCGTCAGGCAGAATCGCACCGCAATAACGTGGGCAAGTGTAATAGCAGTTTGCTCTAGTTGGCGGCTGCTGTTTCTCCTGGCTTGCCTTTCCCTAGGTCCTATCATCGGTCCATCGGCCCTACTCAGCAATATTAACATGTTCATCCGTTTTGTGTTTGTAGAGAGCATGGTCAATGCCCTGCTTATATACATAGTGATGTATGTGCCAAAGCCATCAACAGGCCGTACCATCCGACCTGCTAGCTCTTCATGGGCTTACTCACTGGCTGCGCTACTGTTGGCTGTAGTGGCGCAGTTGTTTATATAAATACAGGAATCAAGATGGAGGGAATCAGATGGGGGATGAACCCGGTCAAGATGTAAAAATTTAGTTTGGTGAATACAGCTTAGCATGCCCGAGTTGCTGCAAGCGCTGCGGGCTGGAATATTGAAGAATTTGCTTCCAACTCTTTCTGGTCACTTTCTACAATACGCTTAATATGGCCGTTTCCGTCCGGGAGGCAATAAACGGATTAGCGATATCCTCAACATAAACCTTTGTTCTACGACCCGGTCCTCTATCTTCTTCAATCGGCTCCAATGCAATAATCTTGTCAGAACGTAGATATTTGCTGTAACCCAAGGGCACTATCACATTGAATCTCGCTGTTCTGCATCGAAATCATCCAGTTCAATGATGGTTAGTTGAATCTTCCTTCAAATCAATATAGAGATTACCTTGTTTATCAACCGATGCCAGAACGATGTCTTCGACTCTGATATTTCGATTATTAATTTCACTAAGCAACCAGCGTTCGTTCCGATCAATTAAACGGAGCTGTTCATTTAATATTTTGCCATCCATTATTACATTGGCAAATAAACCTTGTTGTTTCACGGCAATATTCAAATCTTGCTTTGTAACCGGTAGTTTTTCTGCTTTTAATTGAATGCTTAAACGTCCATTGGTCTCCAGTATCGCTGACTCAACATCAGATATGTCGAAAACTCCTCCAAGTCGCAATTCCTCTATCAGATTATTTACATTATATTTCTCCTTTTTAAGATTCTCTTCCAAGATTTTTCCTTTCTCAATTACAACTACAGATGTTCCATCAAACAATCTTCTGGCATGGTCGTTATTTAATGTAACTTTAAATATCAATATTGGTATTAGGCCCCATATTATTAAACTAAAAATCCCATGAGAAATAGATATGGTTCTATCTATTGATAATGAAGCGGCAATTGAACCTATGGTAATGCCGACAATAAAATCCAAGAAGTTTAATTCGGATATCAGTCTCTTGCCCATTATGAGAGCAAGGATAAACAGCGAGACTATTGAGATAGTATTTCTTACCAAAATATCTAACTGAGCAGTTAACACTTCCATAAGGACTCCTCAAGCGAATTATCATAGAGTTCATTATAGATTTTCATCTAAGCTCATTTCTTATTCGCCCCGCAATCATGATTCTAGCCGGCAATAGTCGGCCCTTTTTTCAGAAAACAACTGGCCGGGGACTAGCCCCGGCCTTGCTTACCTATCCGTATCTGCGCCAAGATCATCTATAACAATACAATTACCTTCTACAGCCACTTCAAGTCAAACAGAGCGGGATTTGTTTTCTCGTAGGTAGCTACATTAGCCGAGTTGTATAATCCCAAAGCCATTTTTGTCCCTGTGCAGTTCTCGAAGGTTACACTACACGGATATTTGATGACATTGTAGTAATGTCCGAACCCAAACATATACCCGTATCCCCCGGCGTTCTGTCCCTTGATGTTTTTGACATAGATGTTCTGGGCATACTGGGTGTTGTTGTTCGGTTCCACATCGATAAACGACTTGGGCATGGTGCCGGTGATGTTGTATATGTTGCCATTCTGGATCACCAGGTCCTTCGCCGAGATTATTGAGATACCGTTGCGGCAGCAGTCATGGATAACGAAATCCTCGATCACCACTTTAACACTGGCTCCTCCCGATCCAGACGAGTTGCCGGAAACATATATACCGTCACCTATGAAATCGCTTATCTCAACATCGTGGATACGGACGTTGGTACTGTTATACAAGCATATCCCCCGACCATACTCGCTGGTAGCGGGTTTACGGGCAGCCCAGTCACCAATAATACGCCCCCCGGTTATTTCCACGTTGCTGACGTTGCTCATGTTAATAAAGCGGTAATTGGTTAAACTTGTCTTGATAGCCCGCAGCTCTGCCCCTGAACTCAATTCTAGTTTTATGTTACTCGCTAGATTCAATCCTGTGCCTGATGTAGAAAGGGATACCATATATTTTCCGTCTGGCAGGTATACTGTCCCGCCGCCCTTGGCACTGGCGGCGTTGATGGCGGATTGTATGGCAGTCCGGTCATCCGTGACACCGTCACCTTTAGCTCCATAATTCTTGACATTAAAACTAGAGGAAACTACAGCCTTTGCGGGTACTGTTATGCTGACCACCTGACTGGCGGAAGTGCTGTTTTTCGACAATTTTAGTGTGACATTTCCGCTATTCGCGGTGCTGCCATAGGTTATGCTTCCCGTAGACGATACGTTGGAATTTGCACTGCTGATAATACTAATCTGAATCCCTGATACAGACTTGTCGACAATCGCTTGGGCCATTGTAACTAGATTGGAATCCTTGCCTTCCACTGGTTTAAAGGTACCAGCAGCGGTCAGGGCGGCTTGAGCGGCGGCCACAGCCTGGGCATCGGTTGTCGCCGGTGGTGGTGTCACCACACTGCTTTTGGCAGGTATGGTTACCAAAACAGTTTGGGTAACAGTGGTGCTGTTTTTGGTCAGGGAGAAACGAACGCTGTTGGACCTGGCCGCGCTGGCATAGGTTATGACCCCGGTGGATGAGATCTGGGGGCTTGAAGGTAGCCGCCATTTTGACGGTGACACCGGAGACCTTCTGGTTCACAATCCGCTGAGCCAGAGCCACGATATTGGTGTCGGTACCTTCAACCGGTTTGAGGGGTGCAGCAGCAGACAGGGCGGCTTGGGCGGTCGCCACAGCCTGGGCATCGGTCATTGGTGCTGCATAAAGTGCTCCGCTATTGGAGCAGATGAAGAAGATGATAAATGTCATGAAAGCGGTTTTAAATAATCGATTCCGTTGAATTCCTTGCATATTTCATTCCCTCCTATAAATCAAGGACATTGTTCGATCATGGTTTAAGCTCAGGGAGCTTGTCCCTGTGCAGCCGCTGCTGTTATAGCTGGTTTCCATGTTGAATGGCCGGTAAAAAATGAACCAGTCGTAAACTCCGGGGGGTTGAAAAAATAAAAAGCCCCTATTCCGGTCTATTGGAATAGGGACTTGAATAATCACGTTCTAGAAACAAGTTGGCAGCCAACAAGGATTCAGGCTGGTTCAGTAGACTGTGGTGGTGGTTGCGTCATCTGGTCTGGTTGCCAGTTCAAGTAAGAATACAGGACAGCCTATAAATAGGATAGACATGAATGACAGCGCCGGCAAGAGCTAGATGTAGGTAATCGAAGAATTATTTTCCAGAAAGAGTGTCGGACCACTTTAATAGATGAAGAAGCTCCTTAAGTGTTTGTCTGCAGGTTCCTGATTATCTCCTGATATCGCTTGGTTGCCAATATACTCGGCTTCCCCTTTTTGCAGAAAGCCAGGCTTGCTAATTTGGGCACCACCCGTTCTACCACGATTTGCCCATCTACGGTTTTAGACCGCAAAGCCTCAAATGCCTCCCGAAACCGCTTGTCGACTCTCGCCCGGTTATAGAATGACAGCACATAGACATACTGGAAAAGGTTATAGTTGCGGAATGGATATTCCACCTGCATGAACAGGGTGCCGATGCCATAATGGCAGGGACCGATTGGTTTTCGAATCGTCCAATGCCCCAGTAAGAAATCCACAGCCTGTTCCAAGGAAGGATGTTTCCCCGCATCATCGACAAAGCGGAATAAATCGAGGGCCAGAAGGGTTGGATGAGGGTTGGAGCATTCGGTTTCCGGTCCACGGCCAAACGAGAATTTTTTACAGCGCCAGCCCCCGTCCAATTCCTGAATATCAAACAAATGCTGAACGGTTTTCTGAATTCGCTCATCAGGGGCATATCCCATATGGCAGAGTACTCGTGTCGCGTGGATGGTTTGGCAAGGGTAAATTGCTCCTTTGGGGTACAGTCTAAACCTCCCGGCCTCCAGCCAGGTGCTGAAAATCAGATCAGCGGTCTTCCGAAGGATTGGATCTGAGGGATCCATGCCCAGTTCCAGGAGAAATAAAACACACTCCAATGTACTCCACGGCGCCCCTTTTATTAGTCGCTTATCCGGAGTCGCCCAGTAATCAGCTCCATTGTCATGCCGGTGGGACAAGATCATATCAATATCGGATAGAAATTGTTTTGCAATGCTCATATGCTCACCTCTTTGCTGCAATATCCTTACCCGGTCCCCGTCTTACCATAGGGTGTCGGATATTATTTCAGGATGGGAGGTTTTCAAATAGGCCTACTTCCACATCACGTCTAGCTGCTTTGCTTTCATGTTGATCCATCCTTTATTGAAATGCAGAGTTCATAAACAGATCTATGCTCTTATAGGCTTATCTTGACCGACTTCAATTTCAATTCGACTATTCTTTCTCTGCAGGATTTGATCATACTGCCGGTACATTTTTTGAACGCTGGTTTCCAGGATATAATAGTGCCCCAGGTAAAGCAGCAGAAATATGGTGACGAAGATAAACAAGGCTACCAGCAGCATATCGACGCTGGCTGCGCTATACAGTAGATTCATGAGGAGCATCAGCACCAAGGCGAAGGCCACCGTAACGATCAGGTGGATCAGCCGCTCGTGTTGGAAAAACCGAATCTGTACGAGGTGCTCTTCCAGCAGTGTATCCCAGTCGGTTGGCGGTCCCCCTCCGGCCAGTGTCTGGTCGATCCTGTTCAAGTAATCTAAAATCCTTCTTCTCAATCATACCAAGTCCCTTCCTGAACTATCACGAGTGCAGTTCCTGGAATATCCAAAAGCATGCTGTTTGACTTCACAATTGGCAAAAAAGGTCATAATCGCGTTGTCGTAATCGTAATTTCTGATTCAATAAGTGGGTGGCTAGCGACAATAATGCGAGTATTGATCCTCCAGGTTTACACAACGGCGGGCTAGTTCCGCCAAGAATTCTTCCC
>JAKJCH010000126.1 GCA_022706565.1 Bacillota bacterium
CCCCGCAGTGGCCAGGGAAGCGCAGGCGATCACGATACCCTTGTTAACGGTAGTGTTTATGCCCAGGCTATGAGCCTCACGGTCTCCCATCGACAGCACGTTTATCCGCCAGCGCAGCAGCAAGAGGCCGGAAATGCCGATCAGCATCGGTACTCCAGCCATCATTATATCACTGAACCGGGCGTTGGCCAGGCTCCCCATCAGCCAGAACACGATGGCTGGCAGCTGGTCGGTAGGGTCAGCCAAGTATTTGAGCAGAGATATTAAAGCCGAAAACACCGAGGACACGATAACCCCGCCCAGGACCAGCATGATAGTGGGAGTCGCTTTGTAGACCCGCGCAATCAGATAGCTCAGGACCACCGCCAACATCCCGAAGCCAAAGGCCAACAGGTACGTGATGAGGACGTTATTGAACATGATGATGGCTACCGAAGCCCCGAAACCAGCTCCTGAGCTGACTCCCAGCAGGCCGGCGTTGACCAGGGGGTTGCGGAACAAGCCCTGGAACGAAGCCCCGCTGATAGCCAGGCAGCCTCCCACCATGGCCCCCAGAACGGCCCGCGGCAATCTTATATCCCACACCACCGTCTGGTAAATCTCGTCCACCGGGCAGGGCTGAAGAGTCAGTTTACACCAGATGACCTGGATGACCGTCAAAACATCCACTGGGTAGCGCCCCACCGACACGGAAAACAAGATAACCAGAAAAGGAGCTAGTATGAATGCCAGGATCAGAAAACTTTTTCTCGTATTACTCACCTCGAAGCCGGAGTGGCGTTATCGCTTCACAGCTAGTTTTTCTTACTCATGCGCCGCCACGCCGCTGCGGCCAGGACTATTGCCGCCGCCCCCAGGGCTGCCCACAACAGGGTATTGCCGCCGGAGGCCGCTGCCGGGCTGGCCTCCTCCGAACTCGCACCGGTGCTGGCTGGCACGGTGGCAACGGCGTCAGTTCCGGTTGCAGCCGGGGTATCGGTACCGGTTTCGGCCACTATTGGTGCACCGGTATTATTGTCCGGGGCCGGTGTTGCAGTAGCGGGCTGGCTGCTGGCCGGTGCATCGGGAGCGACCGGCTGCTCTTTAACTGGAGCAACTGACTCCGGGGCTTTGGCTTCCCCGGCCATGGTAAAGGTGATGACCGCCTTTTGTCCCAGGGGCACCCCGCTTTTGGATTGCATCTCGGGGGCTATCTCCACCCGGTAGGTTGTTCCCGCTTGCAAAGGCTGCTTGGGCTTGATCAGCACATCGTTGCGTTTCTCCCGCTCAATCTGATCATCGGCCATGATCACCTCGGCCGGTATTCGCTGCGAACCCGACCACAGCGAAAAACACTGCATGTTCTGGTCCCGTACCGTCATGTAAACCACGTTCTTGTTAAAAACTATCTTGATGTACTCCAGGCTGCTTACCCCGGTAGCCCCGTTGGCGGGGGTCGAACTCTCGATCATCAGGGGGTTGTTCTGGCCCCCTCCCGAGCCGTCGCCGTTACCTTCGCCTGCTTGGGCCAGATTTCCAGCTAGCGGACTCAAGATCAGGGCCACCACTATCGCTGCCATAGAAAACCATTTGATTAATCCCCGCATATTCATCCTCCTCCAACTCCTTATACAACAAAAGGCCAGCTGCGTAAAAACACATCCGGCCCGGAACCACAGAGCGATCCTCAGCTGTCAGTTTTCTTTCCGCATCTGGAGGCGCAACCGTTTCCCGCTGCACCCTGCCGGTTCCTGCCCATCGCTGATGCCTAAGGCACAGAAACTCGAAAACTTAAAACATATTTTGGTCCGCTACCTAATTTCGACACGTAAAATTATAAATCCTCTTTATCGACAACGATAGAGGTATTTTCCACCATGATTCACCAGGATGTCATCCCTGGTCATCTACACATCCAGAAAAGTCTTGATTTCGTATTGCTGGTGCATTTCCTCCAGCCAGGTACCGAATTCCGCCTGGGCCTTTTGCTCGAACAAGGCTGCCCGGATCTTTTCCCGGCTCTGGCCAAAATCCGCCGCTTGGGCTTCCTTCCTGCCAGTAACCTTGATGATATGATAGCCATAATCGGTCTTGACCGGAGCGCTTACCTGGCCTACCTGCATCCCAAAAGCAGCCTCTTCGAATTCCTCCAACATGGTCCCCCGGCCAAAGAACCCCAAGTCTCCGCCGTTGGCTGCGCTGGCCGTATCGATGGAGTTCTCCCCGGCCAACTGGGCGAAGTTCTCACCGCTGGCCAGCCGCTGTTCGATCTGGCGGGCCTTCTCCTCGGTATCCACCAGGATATGGCTGGCCTGCACCTGTTCCTCCTGGGCGAAATCGGCCTGGTTTTCTTCGAAATAGGTCTGCATCTCTTCCTCACTGATAACAATCCGTGGTTCCAGCAGCTTCTCGATCTTGCCGGTCACGGCGATATCCTGGCGGATCTGCTCCAGGTTATAACCGCTGGCGGCCAGGCTTTGCTTAAAGGCCTCTTCGCCGCCGTAGAAGTCGTAATAACTCTGCAGCTCAGCCTGGATCTCCTCATCCGACACCCCGATATTATGTTTGGCCGCCTCCAACTCTACGATCTTCTGCGATACCAGCGAATCAAGGGCCTGCTGGCCGTTCTGCCGGGCCATGAACTGATACAGCTCCTCTTTGCCGATTTTCTGTCCATCGACAGTAGCCACAGCCTGCAAATTGGCCTGATAATATAAGGTCCCCAGGGGGATCAGAGCGGCCAGCAGGACCACCACCAGCCCCAGCAGCAGATTTATTTGGGTTGATACTTCCCATCGCATCGGTCCATTTTCCTCCTCGGTTCATTATTCGGGTTGTTTGACCGGATAACCCTGCCGCCCTCATTCAACCCTACCCCCTAGCTTGCCACAATTGCATGAATTTCTTGTGAAGGCCGCCAGGTTATTTCACCCCGCTCCATCATCGTCATGGTTCCAGCCAGAATTGTCCAAACCCTGGTTACCGGCTGGGCAGGTCCACCAGGGAGGGCGATCATCTCCAAAAAACCAGATACAGATAGAGGTTGGATATTATGATGGACAGAATCATCAAGGGGAATCCTATCTTCAGAAAGTCGAGGAATTTGATTGGAGTATCGTTCCGTGCTGCGATACCCGCTACGATTACATTGGCTGAAGCCCCGATCATCGAACCGTTGCCGCCCAGGCAAGCTCCCAGGGCCAAAGACCACCAGATCGACTCCATAGGAATCTGGCTGATCTGGCCTGCCTCCTGGAGAAGGGGGATCATGGCGGCGACGAAAGGAATGTTATCCACAAAGGCCGAAGCCAGCGCCGACAGCCATAAAACCACGGTCCCCAACATAGGGACAGCGGTTCCACTCACCAGCATCAATTCTCGTGCCACAAAACTGATTACCCCGTTGACCTGCAGGCTGCCTACCAGGACAAAGAGACCTCCAAAAAAGAAGATGGTAGGCCACTCTATGGAGAGCAACGTTTCTTCCGGTTCCTCCCCGCTGACAAGCATCAGGACCCCGGCCCCGAGCAAGGCAATGGTGGCCGATTCGAGGTGCAAGGCTTGATGCAGCAGGAATCCGAGGATAGTCAGACCCAGTACCGCCAGGGACTTCTTGAGCAGCAGCCATTCCTGGATATAGTGCATCTCGTCGATAGTCATAAGGCTTTCGATCTTATCTTCTTCGGCAACCAGGTCCTTTCGATATATACCGACCAGGCATATGGTGGTAACCACCAAGACCACTATCGCCGGCAGGGCCATGTTAGCCAGGAAGTCGGCAAATCCCAAGCCGGTAGCACTGCCGATCATGATGTTGGGCGGATCTCCAATAAGAGTGGCTGTCCCTCCTATGTTGGAAGCGATTATCTCGGTAAACAAAAAAGGCATTGGTGATATATCCAGCCGGTCAGTCAGAGCGTAAGTAATGGGTACTATCAACAGCACCGCGGTTACGTTATCCAAGAATGCCGAAGTGACAGCCATTATCACTGCCAACACCACCAGGAGGGCGATCGGCTGGCCGTTGACCAACTTGGCCGCTTTGATAGCCAGGTATTCAAAGATTCCGCTTTTACGGGTAATGCCCACAATCACCATCATACCAATAAGCAAGAGAATAGTATTGAAATCAATATGCTCGATGGCCTGCTCCTGGTTTATCAGACCCAGCACCACCACGACCGTCGCGGCCACCCACACCGTGATGGCGCGGTGATATTTCTCCACGACTATATAGACATAAGTTATGAGAAAAATTAATATTGCCAACCAGAAATTCAACAACTCAGGACCTCCCGTTTTCGAATGCAGATATGGGTGTATGGGTCCCTTTTATAGAATTTACCATAATAAATAGAATAGTCCTGCTGATACGGCAAGGGATAAAACTGCCAGCACCAGACTCTTGAGCATATCCCTTTTTACCCGTTGGTTTAATTCCTGATCCATTCTTGAACCCCCCTTTCCTGCCGCCAAAAAAATGCATATAAAAAGGCGGGTAACCTTCTAAAAGGCTACCCACCCCAGTAAGCCGATTCTCAGGGAAAAGTACCGTGTCCCAAGGCCGCTGACGTTAGGTGCTTTTCCTTCGTAATCCGGTTTTCACCGTATTACTTTGACCGTCTGTTTTTATTCTTTTGTGGTATGATAGCACAGCAGCCCGGTTCCAATCAAGCCGTGCCAACTATCCGGTTGGACCTAAATGAGGTAGTAGCGCCCATCCTCTTGGGCGGCCCGGTTATGTTTCACCAGTCTTTTCAAGTGCTGGGCGACCCCCATCTTTTCCATCCACATAAGTAGGTCGTTTAAGGTGTTGTGCTCACCGTATATGATCTGTTTGATGGCCAGCTCTTCCACCGTGGACGGCACCGCCAAGGCTTTTATGATTTCCTCCTCTTTGCGGTGGATTGCGTCTTCGTAGGCTTTGAAGCGGGCGGGCAGGTCGTCGGTGATTATCCCCTTGTGCGATGAAACCACGATCCTGGGATTCAATTCGGCACAGCGGCGGATGGAGACGATGAAATCGTCGATATCGCTGCAGCGGTGGGAATACCAGGGTCCGAAGCTGCTCAAGTCGACATCGGCCGCAAACAGCAACCCGCTTTTCTCCTCAAAAAATCCACAGTGCCCCGGGGTATGACCGGGGGTATGGATAACCTGCATCCGGATATGCCCGAAGTCGAGAATCTCCCCGTCCTCAAATTCCCGGTGGACCGGGGTGGCATGCAGGTCGATGCCGGTGATGAAGGCCTGACCGATAGCCTCCCCGTTA
>JAKJCH010000127.1 GCA_022706565.1 Bacillota bacterium
ATATAACAATAAGATCCGCTGCCCGGACCGGCTCAGGCCCCAGGCCGTCGCCCGGCAGTGCAGCTCGAGGCGTGAAAACAGCTGGCGACTGAGGCGTACTTCCGGTACGTCGATCGAGCCGGCTGTTGAAACAACGACGAGATCCGCTGCCCGGGCCGGCCTGGGGTTATTCGCTGAGTATCTCCACCCCATCTTCGGTCACCCGTACCGTATGCTCCCATTGTGCGGATAGCAAACCATCGCGGGTCACCGCCGTCCAACCGTCATCCAGGCGCAGGCAATGGTATTGGCCCATATTGATCATTGGTTCCACGGTAAAAACCATATTGGGGACCAGCACCATCCCCTCTTCTCTCTCGCCATAATGGTGAACAAAAGGTTCCTCGTGAAATTCGAGCCCCACCCCGTGTCCGCCATAGTCCTGAACCACGGAATATCCGTGTTGGTTGGCATATTGTTCTATAGCGTAGCCAATATCCCCAATACGGTTGTAAGGTTTTACTTGTTCAATCCCGATGTATAAGCACTCCCGCGCAACCCGCACCAGTTCCCGGGCCTCCCGGGAAGGTTCACCAATCATGAACATCCGGCTCACATCGCCGTAATAGCCGTTCAAGATAGTGGTCACATCGACATTAACGATGTCCCCATCGCGCAAACGGGTTTCATCGGGAATACCATGGCAAACCACATGGTTTATGGAGGTGCAGACGCTGCAGGGATAGCCCTGGTAATTCAGACTGGCCGGAATGCCACCATGTTCAAGCGTATACTCGTACACCCAGCGATCAATCTCCTTGGTTTGAACCCCTACCCCAATCCGGGATGCGACCATATCCAATATGTCATTGCTTAGCCGGCAGGCCTGCCGGATGCCCTCGATCTGTTTATCGGTCTTGATTAAATCACGAGATGGGACCAGGCAGCCAGCCAATTCCATCTCCGCCAGCCTCTCGTCCTGGGCGAGATGACATTTCTTATACTTCTTGCCGCTGCCGCACCAACAAGGATCATTGCGGGAAATCTGCATTAATTGAATATCCTGATTCAAAAAAACACCCTCTTATACTAACTCGGCCTAGACGCCGATCCTATCAACCAGGAGGCTTCTATCTCGGGACAGCCCTTCCTGCGCCATCCAGCCGCCAGCTTACTACCTTTATACTGGCCCTTCTCAAGCCAACATGGATGATGCTGCACAGTCAGCTAATAATACATCAGAAATCTGAACATCAGCCAAAAATGTCCCAAGGTGCCGCCAATCACGAAAAGGTGAAATATTTCGTGAAAGCCAAACCAGGTAGAATTGATACGCGGCCATTTAAACCCATAGATCAACGCACCTACTGTGTATAGCAGGCCACCTGCCACCAAACAGGCTATCGCTCCCGCCGAAAGGGATTTTATCAATGGGTAGAATGCAATGATTACCAACCATCCCATTAACAAGTATACGCCGGTGGTGAGCCAACGTGGTGCCCCAAACCAAACGATAGTCAAGATGATCCCCACTGCCGCCAGAATCCACACTGCTATCAACAACCCCCGACCCCAGGCACCAGCCAGCGCCAGTACGCATATGGGAGTATAAGTTCCGGCTATAAGTACGTAAATCATTATGTGGTCGATCCGCCGCAGGAACTCACTTACTTTCTCCGGGACCTTGGCCAAGTGATAGATGGCACTGGAACTGTACAACAAAATCATGGAAGCCCCGAATATACTGAAGACCACTACATGTTTTATGGTTGCATACAATAAAGCATAGCGAAGCAACAATACGAGCCCCGCAACAGACAATACCGCACCCCCCAAGTGGGTCAATCCGCTCACCGGGTCCCGGCATTTTTCCAGCATGAAATGTACGGTTTTATCGATCATGGCACGCCTCCCGTAACGGTTACTGATCCTGAAAGACCAGCCTTAATGTTTTATTATACTACATAATGGCAGCCTACATTAATCCAAGTATCTCGAAGATACACAAAGACCCTTCGCAGCGAAGGGTCTGGATGATCATATATGGTTGACAGCGAAGAATCTTTTAGGCCAGTCCTCAAGACCGTCGGGCTATCTCGTGCAAAGCCCGCACTGCCACTTCAATGTGGTCAGCCGTATTAAAGAATCCCGGGCTCAGACGGCAAGCACCCAGCTCAAGAGTGCCCAGGGTCTTGTGCGCCAGGGGCGCGCAATGGAGCCCCGACCGCGAGATAATGCCATAATCATGCTCCAGCCGCATGCTCAACTCGCCGCAATCCATACCATCCAAATTAAAGGCCACAACCGCCGTGCGCCGACTGCTGTCCGTTCCCCCGTAGATCTGCACCCGCTGAATGGACTGCAGTCCCTCTAGTAATTGTGCAGTTAACTCCTGTTCATGGCGGCGGATACTACCGCACCCAGTCGTCAAAACATATCCGACCGCCGCATTCAACCCGGCAATGCCTGGCGTGTTAGGCGTCCCGCTCTCCAAGCGGTCGGGCATGAAATCGGGCTGTTCCAGCCATTCGGAACTGGACCCGGTGCCACCCTGTTTAAGAGGCTCGATGCTTATCCCCGGTCGGACATACAATCCCCCTGTACCTTGCGGCCCGAACAGCCCTTTATGGCCAGTAAAGGCCAGCAAATCAATATTCTGCCGGGCAACATCGATTTCCAGCACCCCGGCGGTCTGAGCACTGTCCACCAGGAAGACAATACCATGTTGGCGGGCAATGGCCCCGACCTCTTCGACGGGCATGATCGTGCCGGTTAGGTTGGAGGCATGCTGCATGCATATCATACGTGTATTGGGCCGTATTGCAGCCATAATATCAGCTGGATCAAGACACCCTTCCCGGTTGCAGTTCACCACGGTCCACTCCACTCCCTTTTGGGAGAGGGCAAACAGGGGACGAGCCACTGCATTGTGTTCCATACTGGTGGTAAGCACATGATCACCGGGACGCAAGTATCCTTTCAGAGCAGTGTTCAGCGCTTCGGTAATATTCAGCATAAAGGCGATATTGGCTCCATCATCAATATTAAACAGCGCTGCCAGGGTTTCTCGGGCGTCCAGAAGGATGGATCCTGCCTCCAGAGTCCGGCTGCTGGTTCCGCGCCCCGGATTCCCCCCAAGATGCCGGTTAAAATAATCCATAGCATCATAAACGCACTCCGGCTTGGGATATGATGTAGCTGCATTGTCCATATAGATGTGTTCCACTCTATCACCTCGTTTCGAGAACAAAGTATATCATATCTGTTTTAAGCCTTGAAATAACTATTGGTTATATAACACCTGGAGCAAAAAACGGGGGAAGGTTATTTCACCTTGCCCCCGCCATACCAAACACTCTGTCCAAAGGATCAGGGATTCGTCCAATCCAAAGTAAGCTTGCCATCCTGGCTGTCCACCTTGATAGTCGCTCCATCTATCACCTGCCCGCTGACCAGGGCTCTGCCCACCAGGGTCTCCAGGCGGCTCTGCAGGAAACGTTTCAGCGGCCGGGCACCGAAAACGGGATCAAAACCCTCAGCGGCTATGAATAGCTTGGCCTCCTCCGAAAGCTCCAGCTTTATCTGCCGATCCTGCAAACGCTGCCGCAAGTCGTCCAACAATAATTCCACGATCTGCTCAATCTCGGGTAGAGTCAGCGGTTTGAAGAGAACTGTTTCATCGACCCGGTTGAGGAACTCGGGCCGGAACCATTTGTGTAGCTCGTTCATAACCAGCTCTCGGGCGGTCTCGCTAATTTCACCCCGATCATTAATACCTTCCAGTAAATACTGCGATCCCAGGTTGGAAGTCATGATAATTATGGTATTCTTGAAGTCGACGGTGCGGCCATGTGAGTCGGTGATGCGGCCATCATCCAGGACTTGCAGCAGCACATTGAAGACATCATGGTGAGCCTTTTCAATCTCATCGAAGAGGATCACCGAATAGGGTTTGCGTCGCACCGCTTCGGTAAGCTGCCCCCCCTCGTCATAACCGACGTAACCCGGGGGAGCGCCGATCAGACGAGACACAGTATGCTTCTCCATATACTCGCTCATGTCGATGCGAATCCAGTTCGGTCTTGCCTACTCCAGTGGGGCCCAGGAAAATAAAGGATCCAATAGGACGCCGCGGGTCTTTTATCCCCGCCCGGGCTCGGATAATGGCGTCAGCCACCAGACTGACCGCTTCATCCTGGCCAATCAGGCGTTCATGCAGGATCTCATCCAAACGCAGCAGTTTTTCTCTTTCCCCTTCCACCAGTCGCGTCAGGGGAATTCCCGTCCACCGCGAGATGATCCGGGCTATCTGCTCCTCAGTAACCTCTTCGCTTAGCACACTGACCGGGCCCTGCTTCTTGGCCATGAATTCCTCTTCTGCCTTGAGTCTTCTCTCTAAGTCCGGCAATTGCCCATATTTGAGCTCGGCCGCCTGATTGAGGTCATACTCCCTTTCAGCCCGCTCAATCTCCTGACGAATCCGGTCGATTTCTTCTCTCAAGGCAGTCACTTTATGGATGGCGTTCTTTTCAGCTTCCCACTTGGCCCGCATGGCATCTGACCTGCTCCGGATGTCGGCCATTTCCTTCTGCAGGCTCTGCAGCCGTTCCTGGCTGGCCGGGTCCTTTTCCTTGCTCAGAGCGGCCTCTTCGATTTCCAGCTGCATTAAGCGCCGTGATATCTCGTCCAATTCTGATGGCATGGAGTCGATCTCGGTGCGGACCATGGCGCAGGCCTGGTCGACCAGGTCGATGGCTTTATCGGGCAGGAAACGGTCTGATATATAGCGGTTGGACAACACTGCCGCGCTAACCAGGGCATTGTCATGGATCTTTACCCCATGGAAAACCTCATACCGCTCCTTCAATCCTCTCAAGATGGAAATGGTGTCTTCAACCGTAGGTTCATCCACCATGATCGGCTGGAAACGACGCTCCAAGGCGGCATCCTTTTCGATGTGCTTGCGGTACTCATCCAGGGTGGTAGCCCCGATACAATGCAGTTCGCCCCGGGCTAGCATGGGTTTGAGCATGTTGCCGGCATCTATGGAGCCTTCAGCCTTTCCTGCCCCCACGATATTGTGCAATTCATCGATAAAGAGAATGATACGGCCTTCACTCTTGGTAACTTCCTCCAGTACCGCCTTCAGCCTTTCCTCGAATTCGCCCCGGTATTTGGCACCCGCCACCAGAGCTCCCATATCCAATTCGAATATCG
>JAKJCH010000128.1 GCA_022706565.1 Bacillota bacterium
GATAAGGCCCAAGAAAATCCTTCCGGTGTTGATACCCAGCCCCATCCTGACAACGCCGCCTCTGCCGCTGCCAGCGTGACGGCCTTTTTCGACCAGGCGATGGCCGCCAAGATGGAGCAGAACCATATCCCCAATGCTGTGGTGGCGGTGGTCAAAGACGGCCAGATCATATATAAGAAGGGTTTCGGACAGGCCGACATCGAGCAGGACATTCCCGTCGACCCTGATACCACCCTCTTTCGGATCGGTTCCACCTCCAAATTGATAACTTGGACGGCGGTGATGCAGTTGGTGGAAGCAGGGCGATTGGATCTGAACACCGACATCAACCGCTATCTGGATTTCGAAATATCGCCCCGCCTGGAAAAGCCGCTCCAGAACCAGACCCCGGCGCCCATAACCATGACCCACCTGATGACTCACACTCCCGGCTTCGAGGACCACTCCGACATGCTTTTCCGTCTGTCCGGGGATGACCTGTCGCCCCTGGATGAGTTTATCAAGAACAATCAACCGGCCCGGATATTTCCGGCTGGCGAGGTTGCCGCCTATTCAAATTATGGTACTGCATTGGCAGGTTACATTGTGGAACGGGTATCGGGGCAGCCCTTTTCAGATTACGTAGAGCAAAATATTTTTGCCCCCCTGCAAATGAATAACAGCACCTTCCAGCAGCCGCCCTCCCCAGCATCAGCAGCTCGCCTTGCCAAGCCCTACCGGTTCGTAGACGGCGCCTTCATGGAGGGTGGATTCGAATACATCATGCTGGAACCGGCCGGCAGCATGAGCAGCACTGCGACCGACATGGCCCATTTCATGCTGGCCCATTTATCTGGGGGCGCATATGACGGCAGCCGCATCCTCCAACCGGAAACGGTGCAGGTTATGCACCAGCCGCATTTTACCTATGACCCTACCTTGGACGGCATGACCCTGGGTTTCATGGAAGGGGTTTTCAATGACCGGCGGGTGCTTTTCCATGGCGGCAGCACCATGCTCTATAACACCGGTCTTTACCTGATTCCGGAAGCAAATACGGGAATATTCATATCCTACAGCGGCGGCAATCATCTGCTCCATTCCGAGGTTTTCCAGGAGTTCATGAATCTTTACTATCCGGTCGAGGCTGCGGATAAGCCTGTGCCCGGCCCGGGCAGCCTGGCCAGGGCCCGGGATTATGCCGGTGAGTACCAGATGAACCGCAAGAGCGTGACTACCAATCAAAAGATCACCGCTCTTTTGGCTGGGGGCATAATCAACGTGGCGGTCGATAACGATGGCTATCTGCTGGTGACCAGCGGCGGGGCAACCAATCGATTTGCGGAGCTCACGCCCGGCGTTTATCAAAACCTTGGGGAAGGACCCAGTCGGGATGCCTTTGGGCGGTTTCATAAAATCATTTTCAAGCCGGATCCGCTCGGTCGAACCATGTTGACCACCGATGGCCCCATGACCTATTCGAAAGCTCCATTTTATGCAACTTTGAATTTTACCGCTGCAGCTGCACTGGGCATCATTGTGATCATACTTGGGTCGCTGATTTACTGGCTGATACGAATGTTGGCCGGCCTGTTTAAAAAGCGGGAGAATAAGCAGCCGATTTTGGCCGTCATCGCCGCCGGGGTCGGAATACTGACCGGCATCGCGATCCCGGTTTTGTTCGCCAACCTGTTTTCCGCTCCCCCCGACCCGATTTATCAATTGCCGCCGGATGCATACCTGCCCGCAGCCGCCAATCCAATACTGGAGGCCATGCCGGTTATTCTGTGGACCTTGACCGGACTGCTGGTGGTCTTCACAGTGATCGCCTGGCGGAGAGGATTCTGGGGACGAATGGCGCGGCTGCATTACAGCCTATTCACCTTGGCCGTCATCGGTTTAATGGGCATGCTCAACTATTGGAATATCTTCATCTGAAGTTGAGCACCTTTTCCTCACCGTAGATAGAATTGGGGGAGGTTATGAAAATGCGGTTTTATGCACTGACATTGATATGTATGGTGATTGCATCATTGATTATCCTCCCTCCAAGTCTAGGTAAAACAAAACCGTTTCTTGATGACTACGGCAATATTTTGCCTGGCAGTATTGCCGAGAAGGACTTTGTTGATATTAACGGGGCCTCACTTGGCATGTTTGTTATGGCAAAAGATGAAAGCAGACCTGTCATCCTGTTTCTTGGCGGAGGGCCCGGAATACCGGAATATTTTCTGGAACAGAAGTATCCTTCTGGTCTGGAAGATGAGTTTGTTGTTTGTTATTTGGAATACCGGGGCACTTCCATGTCCTACAGCTCTAATACTTCTGCCGATACCATGACCTCAGAGCAGTATATTTCCGATGTTGTGGGTGTGACGAACTATTTGCGCGAGCGTTTCGGGAAGGACAAGATCTATCTTATGGCTCATTCTTTCGGCACTTACATTGGTATTCAGGCGGCTGCCCAACATCCTGAACTGTATCATGCTTATATTTCTTTGGCCCAAATTGTAGATCAATTGGAGTCAGAAAAAACAGCCTACGCCTATATGATAGATCGGTACAGAGCGGTCGGAAACGAAAAGATGGTTAAGAAATTCGAGGACTATCCGATTTTCACGTCGGACGATGCCTACGAAAGATACGCTATATCCTCATTGCGAGATGCCGCCATGCATGATCTTGGGGTTGGCACCACCCGTGATATGCGATCGGTTATGTCAGGCATTTTTTTCCCGAGCTTACGTTGTACTGTATATACGCCGATGGAACGGATCAATATTTGGCGTGGTAAAATGTTTGCCAAAAACACCGCCGTTGTAACAGACAGCATGCATTTCAACGCCTTTGAGCAGGTGCCGTCGCTGAAGGTTCCCATCTATTTCTTCGCTGGAGCATACGACTATACTTGTTTGTATTCTTTGCAAAAAGAGTATTATGCCCAGATACAAGCCCCGTTGAAGGGATTTTATACCTTTGAGAATTCGGCCCATAGTCCGTTATTTGAAGAGCCTGACAAAGCGATGGGAATATTAACCCAAGACATAGTGAATGGAACAAATATAAGGCTGAATGTCGGTAATGAATATGAATCCCCGGTTGCTTGTCCGGAGAATCCTTGCAGGCTGCATTAGCTTAGTCAGGCCTTTCAAGACATCCCTCTGGCGTAACAAAGCTAACCTTCCTGGAACAAAGGGGTCGATAAATATCTCTCCCCGGTATCCGGCAGCAGGACAACTATAGTTTTGCCCCGGTTCTCCGGGCGCTGGGCAATCTGGGTGGCGGCATAGGCGGCCGCACCGGATGATATGCCCACCAGCAGCCCCTCGTGTTGAGACAGGCTGCGGGCTGCAGCAAACGCCGCTTCGTTCTTGACGGGGAATATCTCATCGACAACTTCCAGGTTCAATACATCGGGAACGAACCCTGCTCCGATTCCCTGGAGCTGGTGAGGACCAGGCTGGCCGCCGGACAGGACCGGTGAGCTGAACGGTTCCACCGCGACGATCTGCACTCCGGGCTTCTTGGACTTCAGCATTTCACCCACCCCGGTTATCGTACCCCCGGTACCTACTCCAGCTACGAATATGTCTACCGCTCCTTCGGTATCCCGCCAAATCTCCACTCCGGTGGTCTGGCGATGTATCTCCGGATTGGCTGGATTTTTGAACTGTTGGGGCATAAACGCATTTTCTATTTGCGCAGTCAACTCTTCCGCTTTGGCGATGGCTCCCGGCATGCCACTGGCCCCAGGGGTCAGAACCAATTCGGCTCCGCGGGCTCTTAACAAGTTCCTGCGTTCAATGCTCATGGTCTCAGGCATGGTCAGGATCAGCCGGTAACCGCGGGCTGCCGCCACCAAAGCCAGGCCGATGCCGGTATTGCCGCTGGTAGGCTCGATAATGACCGAATTCTCCTTCAGCAGGCCCTTCTCTTCGGCATCTTTGATCATGGCATAGGCGAGCCGGTCCTTTACGCTGCCGGCGGGGTTTAAGTACTCCAACTTGGCCAGCAGTCTGGCTTCCAGCTGGTTGGCCCGGTTGTAATTGGACAGCTCCAACAGGGGTGTGTTGCCGATCAAATCGGTCAGACTCTGGGCGATTCTGCTCATCTTTCTTCCTCCCATCCGGATTTATCTATACATCGTTTCTACCGTTGCTTCTAATCCTTTTTCATAGGGTTGAACCGCTTCAAGCTTAGAGAGTTGGTTACTACCGACACGGAACTAAAAGCCATCGCGGCACCGGCTATGATGGGATTCAACATCCCCAGGGCGGCAATGGGAATGCCGATGATGTTGTAAATGAACGCCCAGAAGAGATTCTGCTTGATCTTGCGCATGGTCTGCCGGGATAACCTGATGGCAGCCGGAATCATGCGTAGATCACCCCGCATCAGGGTTATGTCGGCGGCTTCCATCGCCACATCGGTCCCGGTCCCCATGGCCATCCCGATATCAGCGGTGGCCAGAGCCGGGGCATCATTGATCCCGTCGCCCACCATGGCAACATGACGGCCCTGTCCTTTTAATTTCTCCACTTCCCGGGCTTTGTTTTCCGGCAGGACTTCGGCCAGAACCGTGGATATTCCTACCTGGCGAGCAATAGCATCGGCGGTTCGCCGGTTGTCGCCGGTGATCATAAACACTTCTATGCCCATCTCCTGCAGCTCTCCAATAGCTTCGGGCGAGCTTTCCTTCAGGGTGTCGGCCACGGCCAGGATGGCGGCCAGCTTATCATCCGCGGCCATTAACATGGCGGTCTTGCCCTGGTCCTCCAGAGCCGCTAGCTTCGGTTCAACAGTGCTGAGATCGATGTTTCTGGCCCTCATCAGTTTGCGGGTGCCTACATATATCTCCTGGTTGTCGATCACTGCTTTTACTCCCTGACCGGGGATAGCGGTAAAACTGTCCGGGTCATCAACGGGTCCGATGGCTTGCTTGCCTTTTTCGTAAATAGCCACCCCCAAGGGATGTTCCGAATTTTTCTCCGCTTGGGCCGCCATTCGGATAATGGCGCTCTCATCCAAGTCGCCTAGGCTTATTATGTCGGTAACCTCCGGCTGCCCTTTGGTGATGGTGCCGGTTTTATCAAGCACCACGGTATCCAGTTTATAGGCCATCTCCAGGTACTCGCCGCCTTTGATCAGAATCCCGTTCTCGGCGCCTTTGCCGGTTCCCACCATTATGGCGGTGGGGGTTGCCAGACCCAATGC
>JAKJCH010000129.1 GCA_022706565.1 Bacillota bacterium
GAGTAGAAGGTGGCCACACCGTAAGCTTCCGCCACTGATATCCCGAAGCCGCGAGCCGCCTCGATAATGGCCTCCTGGGAGAGAAAACCGTGCCGATCCACGATTTCATGAAAGGCCTCGATAATCCCACCCGGCATGTTGCTGTACCGAGCCACAATGTCGCTCGTTTCCATATTTTCACCTGCTTCGCATGAATTCAATCTTGACAGGATTATTTTGGTCGTATGGAGGCAATACGATACCCGATCAGCCATTTTTGCTGCGCCAAAATGAAATCGCAGTCGTTAAAGCGGGCGAGGAACTGCCCTGCTTGCTGATCGAGGCAAAAGAACCGTCCCCGGGCCTTGCCCGGCCAACTTCGACGTGTTTCGACCGGCATATGTGATACAGTTCAAGGAAAGAGAGCCTCGGAGGTAATGAGTATGAATGATTACCGCAGGAAAAAGGAAGACCTGATACGCGAGTTGGTCGAACTGCGCCGGGAAAAGGCCGAACTCCGCCGGGAAAAGGCCGAACTGGCGGCCAGCCTGCGTGAAAAAACGACTCAGTACGACCAAGCCATGGCAAATATGAATGAAGTCAAACACTTGAGAGACTGGCATCAAGCCATAGTGGACATGTTACCGGTTGGGGTATGGGTTTCGGACCCCAACGGGCAGGTGGTCTTGGTGAACCAGGCGGCGGTAGACATGTATGGGGGCAGGTCAAGTGCAGCCGGCAGACCTGATGAATATACCTCATATAAGTTGTTTCGGCATGATACTGGTGAACCCGTATCCTTTGAACCATATCCACCAACGGGGGCACTGAAAGATGTGGCAATGGATTTTGAACGGTTCGACGGCACCCGGGGCACATTAGTCGCTTCAACCGAAGCTCTCCGCGATACCGAGGGTAATATTATCAATTACGTAGCTGTTTCAACGGATATTACTCGTCTCACCCAGGCTGAGGAGGCTCTGCGGGAAACCAAAGCCAAAGTGCGGGATGCTGGACAATTAATCGAATACCAAAATCGTAAGCTTAACGCCATAATACAGTCCCTTCCCTATGCTCTGGTTATATATGATAAAAATGCAACCCCCATTTTCTATAACGAACAAGCACTAATATACTATGACAAAGCCATAGAAAACAAAAACGTTCCACTGGCTCATAGGGTTCAGGCAATGCGACCAGTGCATAAGGAAGGCGCAAGCGCTGCAACGGAAGAGATGCCTATCATGCGAGCATTAAGAGGTGAGGTGGTTAGAAACCTAGAAATGTCCTATATCTCCAGATCCGGCGAGCGGGTATGGGTCTCTTCAACGGCCGAGCCCATATATGACGATGATGGCGAAATAACCGAGGTGGTATCCACTTATGTTGATATCACGGAATACAAGCGGGCGGAGAGGGAACTGCAGGCTTATAAACAGCACCTGGAGGAAGTTGTTGAAGAGCGTACCCGCGAAGTAGAAGAGGCGGTTCGGCAGAGACTTGATTTGCTGGAGAGCATATCGGATTGCTTTTACTCTTTGGATGGGGACCTGCGCATTACCTACGTAAATACGGCGGCGGAAAACGCCTGGGGATTATCACGGCAGGAGTTAACCGGCAGGAAGATTGAAGAGGTGTTTCCCGGTGTTATCGATATTTCGTTGGGTAAATTTCGCCAGGTTTTGAAAGAGAAGACGCCCCAGCATTATGAACTCTATTCAAATGTAACCCGGAGTTGGTTATACATGAGCGTCTACCCTAGCCGGGAGGGCATCTCCGTATTTTGGCATGATCTCACCGAGCTGAAGAATACCCAATTCCAACTGAAGCAGTCGCAGCAGGCCATGGCTGATGATTTGGAGTTCAACCGGGCAATACTGCAAGCATCACCCCTTGGAATCAGCATCTATGACTCCTTGGGCCAATGCAGATTCGCGAATGAATCAGCCGCTAGAATTGCCAACGGGTCGATAGATCATTTTTACGGCAATTTTTTCAATGTGGAGTCTTGGCAGAGGCACGATGGGATGTTGGATGCTATCAGGCGGGTAATGGAGACTGGTGAGGAAGAGTTGCTTGATGTTGACTGTACTCCTATAGTGGGGACAGCGGTTTGGTTACAGTGCAGATTATCAAGGTTTAACTCGCGTGGGGAGCCCCACCTCCTACTGACATTCGAGGATATTACCGAGCGAAGAAAGACTGAAGAACAACTTGCCCAAGAACGCCAGCGGTTGTTCGCGGTTCTGGATACTCTAAATGTCAATCTATACTTGATAACGCCTGATTATCATGTGGCCTGGGCGAATCGTGCTTTTCGCCAATGTTTCGGAGAGTCTGAGGGTCGTTCATGCTACGAATTCATCTGTGGCCTGGATGCTCCATGCGAGTGCTGTGAGGCCTTTGTCCCCCTCCAGACAGGGCAGTCACACCACTGGGTCTTTACAAGCCCTAACGGTAGTGTTTTTGATGTTTATGATTATGCGTTTATCGACGTTGATGGTAAACCTCTCATTCTGGAAATGAATATTGACATCACAGAGCGTAAAAGAGTTGAGGCCAAGAAAAAAGCCATACACGACCTCCACCGGATCAGCACGTCTTTTGTCAATGAAGGGGACCTGTCGGCCATACTTGGCGAAATGCTTGATCTCGCTCTTACTGTTACCGGGGCTGACATGGGCAATATCCAACTTCTCGATGATGCTGAAGGTGTGCTCAGAATCATAGCGCACAGGGGCTTTGAGAATCCTTTCTTGGAATTCTTTGCGGCTGTCGATCATGGCACCGGCAGCTGTGGTGCTGCTCTTGGCCGAGGAGAGCGCGTAATCGTTGCCGATGTTACCAAAAGTCCAATATTTGTTGGCACTGCTGGTCTGAATGTACTGCTGGAGGCAGGGGTCCGGGCGGTCCAGTCAACGCCGCTGATCACCCGAACTGGTGAGGTGCTGGGGATGCTGAACACTCATTATCGAACCCCAAATGCCACAGAGAAAATGGATTACCAACTTTTGAATCTGCTGGCCCGCCAGGTAGCCGAGGTTATTGATCATAAAAAAGCCCAAGACGCCCTGCGCCAATCGGAAGCGCGCTTTGCCAAAATATTTTATAACAGCCCGGTTATTATCAGCATGATTGATATGAGAACCAAGCGGTTCACCGATATAAACTGGAGGTTCACGGAGGTGTTGGGATACGCTCGGGGGGAGGTTATCGGTCGTACTCCAAGTGAACTAAACCTCATTGTGGACAAGAATCATTTAAAGAAAAGACACCGCCATCTAATCAACGACGGCGCTATCTTAAATGATGAGTTAACCTTTCGTACCAGATCCGGCCGGCTCATGAAAGGACTGTACTCCACCGAGATCATTGACGTCAACGGTAAGAAGCATGCACTTACGGTGATTAAAGACGTAACCAAAGAGAGAATGATGGAAGCGGAGATGGCCCGCCTGGACCGGCTCAACCTGATCGGGGAGATGGCGGCGAGTATTGGCCACGAAATACGGAATCCTATGACGGCAGTGCGGGGATTCCTGCAGATGCTGGGCAGCAAGCCGGAGTACCGAAGTGATAGCACCTATTTCGAGCTCATGATCGAGGAACTGGACCGGGCCAACTCCATAATCACCGAATATCTCGGTATGGCCAAAGACAAGATAGTAGACTTGCAGGCAAATTCGCTGGATGGTATCATAACCGCCTTACATCCGATCCTGATGTCCGATGCCAACTTAAGGGAAATGATTGTCCGTATGGAGCTGTCCAATCCCCCTCGCATCCGAGTTGATGAGAGAGAGATCAGACAGCTCATAATGAATATGGCCCGCAATGGCATGGAAGCCATGTCTGGCGGAGGCATGCTGACCATCGGGACAAGGCTGGAAGACAAAGGGGTCGTGCTTTACATCAAGGATGAAGGCCATGGGCTGGACCCGGTCCTGATTGAGAAACTGGGTACGCCCTTCCTGACCACCAAGGAAAATGGGACCGGATTGGGGTTGGCGGTTTGCTACAGCATCGCTGCCCGCCATCACGCCCGTATCGATTGTGAGACGGGGCCAGGCGGGACTACGTTCTATGTAAGGTTTCCACTGCCCGAGCAGGAGAGAGGTTATGCTGCTGGGTAAGCCTCGGCCTGAATAAGTCCAAAGGCTATTGCCAGATTCGACAAAATAGGCTATTACTAGAGTACAGGAAGGTTTGCGTCGTTTACTTGGTGATAGGTCATGAGAGGCGGGTGGAGAGAATGATAACGGTTACCCAGAAGGCGTGGAATAAATTCAAGGCTGGCCAGGGAAAGGGGAAGATATCGCACAGTGCCCGGCTGCGGGTGAGTTCGCCGGGCTTGACCTGAAGCGGCAAGCCTGAGCTGCAGGTGACTCTGGATGAGTCCAAGCATGACAACGATATCGTTATCGAAGCGGCCGGGATACCCTTGGTATTCGATAAGGAATTGGAAGAGTATCTTCAGGGCGGAACCCTGGATTATAATTTCCCCCTCAAGTGGTTCATAAGCATCCCGGAGTCCAAACAGGCGGAATAGGTTACCCCAATCTACTCGGGGCTGGTCTCGGCCAAGTCAGGTTTGGCGGCATAAGCCAGGCGGCGGGCCAGCCACCCGTCCTGCCGTGACAATACCCATTCCAAGACATGATTTAGGCTCCAGCCCACCGCGTTCACGATCAACAGATCGAATATGAAATTGAACAGGAAAAGCTGTTTAGCGGTGTCCGCGTATCCGTTGCCCACGAACGGCATGGGAAACTGCAGCAGCCCAATGGCCATCACCGCCCACAACAAAGCTATCCGGGCCTGCACCCCCGCATGCCCCCGGTTCTGGCGGTACACCCGCAGCGACACCGTCATCACTCCCAGAAATACCAACGCGATGAAAAACAGATTATGGGGCATCTGCTGGCGCAGCTGCGACCATCCGGTCAGGCGGTCGAATTCGCGCACCGGGACGGAGCTGTATGCGCGGCTGTATTTGCCCATCCAGGTGGCGGTGGTAAAGGCCTGCCCGGCCGTGTATTGCATCCCCCGCAGCAACCGGGCGGGGTGGGTGATATAGAACTCGATGAGGTCCAGGTTGCTGATCTGACTGTAGAATTCCTGCCGGGTGATGGGCGCAGTCGGGTGGTAGACGCTGTAGTCACTGGCGGGCTGAAAGGCGTGTTTGCCCGCC
>JAKJCH010000012.1:0-6394 GCA_022706565.1 Bacillota bacterium
ATCATGATTATCAAACCCAGGAGCAAAAATTCCGGCAGAGGGAACAATGCTCTCCATATAGGATGGGCCATAGCCTCGGGTACAGTTATACCGGTTAAACTTGTGACCACCATGACGTAAAGGGTCTCGAAGATACCCAGTAAAACCAATCCCAGAAATGACACCATGGTTGCATATTTTAACGGCAGCGAACAAAAATAGGCCAGCAAGCCAATAAGTATGGGCAGTTGCAGGAATACATTTATTCCGGGCGGTAACGGCAGGGGGCCTGATCCCGATGAGAAGGCCACCCAGGGAGATCAAAATCCCCGTTTCCGGTATCGAATGCAGAACTATCAGATATAAAGGCTCTGTGCTCAAACAAACTTCAGCCCCAAATATAAAAATTCTAACAGAACTCCATAAATAGTATATCACTAAAACTGGTTGAAGTATGGTTAGAAACGGAATGCCGCGCTGCGTAGACCTGCAATGACATATATCCATAACTGCTGGTCATATACATAATGCTGGTCATGGGCTTTAATTAGCTAAGTTTGTATACAGGGATTTTACCCCGACAACAAGAAATCCTCCTTAGAAATGAAGGATTTCGGTAGGAAATTTGAATAATAAAGGTTTCGCACCGATCAGCAGGGGGAAGGACGAAGGGCATTTTTGAGAGCTGCTATGGGCAGGAAAAAAAGGCACTGGCTAATGCCGGCGCCCAACATGATATTTTCTCGGGAATCGGGGTTCTCAATTTTCTTATTCGGGCAGTTTGGGCTGATACCAATTGAACCAGCAGGCTGGAGTCACCCCGCTTTGGGCGATTGCCAGCAGGAACGCTGAAACGAAACCCAAAAATCTCATTTTGCGCATTTTACTTGACACCTCCTCTCATAATAGGTATTAAATGTAATTTACACGCTCAACAGGGTGTTGACAATGCAATCCGGCCGAACGGCTCGAAAAAGGGTACGAACGGCTCGAACCACAGCGAAAAAATATAGTTTTACCCTGGGATTGGCTTAGGTGTACATAAGAAGGCGGATTGTTCGGAGGGCTTAATTACCTCAGTATTTTGGTTAGTACATAACAAAATGGCGGCGACGGCTTACTCCGGTAATTTGGGCTGATACCAGCTGAACCAGCAGGCTGGAATTGCCCCGCTGCGGGCTACTGCCATAAGGAATGCTGAAACCAGGACTAATAAAATGATTCTGCGCATAGTTTGTCTCCTCCCCAGCACAAGCACTAATTGTAATTTAGATGTTCGTTGGATTTTAAACAATGGAATCGGGCCGAATGGCTCAAAAAAGGGTACGAACGGCTAAGACCGCTGATTTCGATCAGGAGTGCCCCTCGGAAAAACCTGGATATTGTCGTTACGGCGCATTCTTTCTTAACAGCGATAATCCTTCGTACCGTAATAATAAAGCCAGTGTTCCTTTTAAGATGAACACTGGCTTTCTCGAGGTCTGCGCCGGTGGGCACGCCGCCGATGCGTTGCCCGCGGGTGCTGGTCCGCGTTGCAGCGGCTATACATCCATATAACAGCGCTCGATTTCGGGTTCCTTGGTCAGAAATCCGATGGAATAGGCGTAAGCGCGCTGGTAGAAGGGCCCCTCCAAATGCTTATCATACAGTTCTTCGCTCTCCCATTGGCTGATCATGTACCACAGGTTCTCATTCGTAGTAGAACGCCCCACATGGTACATTATGCAGCCTGGCTCCTTCCGGTATTCTTCTATCAGTTCGGCCCAGCCTTCCATAAACACCGTGTTCTTACCAGGTTTCAGAGTCAGTTTGCCGACAACAAATATCATTTAAGCCACTTCCTTTCGTAATTGATGTCAATTCAATTATAGCAGGGAAACGGACCGATATGTCATTAATCGGGCTGTCAAACGCAGCATCAGTTGATGTAGCAAGAAAGCGGAAATCTGCCTGTTGCCAAAGCATACATAAAATTCATTGGCGATATGGGTACAGTAGGTTTACAATATGGAGAGCGTTGGTAAGGATCTCAGGAACCAGGATTTGAGGTCCGGTCAGCAGATGAACGTCAAGCTGGAGGGAGAAATACACATGTTTAACGTGGGACCGTGGGAGCTTTTGTTGGTTTTAGGGATAGCGCTGATCGTATTCGGGCCCGGCAAACTGCCTCAATTGGGGGAATCGCTGGGTAAAGCCATCACCGGCTTTAAGAAGGCCCAGGCCGGGGAAGAGGACGAGGTCAAGGCGGTCAAATAAGCCCGCCCCAAGGTATTGGCGAACAGAGAGAAAGGCCGGGTGAAGTGCCCGGCCTTTGCATTGACAAAAGTCGATATCTGACCAGATCAAGCATTAGGAGAATTGGGAATTGTAATATGAACGCCCACACCTTTAAATCTGGAGGTTTTGCATGTGTATGGCCAGGGTGTTTTTACACCGAGCCTTTAATTCAGCTATCTCGTTTTTGAAACTGCCTTCATAATCGTCGGGGATCTTACGGCAATAATAATCGGCCATAACGGCGGCCCAATACGGGTCTGCCGCAGATGGATTCTGGGATTCCTGATGCTGTTCCTGAGCCTCAATATAATAACCTAGTTCTTCGGAATCCCGGTATTTTACGATCGAGGGATAAACCAGGGCCATTCGGGCTTCGGCCCAATTCTGCAGTTGGATCATCTGGATCCCCTTATTGTAATAGGCTTCCACCGACTCCCGGTCATCAGGGACTGTTTCTTGGGGGTCAGTGCGGGCAGGGTCCATCGCCGCCAGAGTCTTCCCTGGTTGGTCTCCTTCGGCCGGTCCTGTATCGGCATGGATCTCGTCTGGCTGGTCCGCTTCGGTGGTTTTCAGCTCGTCCTGGGTGTCCCTGTCTTGCTCGAGTCCGATCGGGCTCCCTGAAGTGGGCGTATCGGTGGGGTCAATGACGTCGGCCGCGGCTGCCGAATCGCGGATTGCCCCCAAGTATTTATCCTCAAAATTATCAGCTTCATCGGGAGTAACCGTCAGGTCGTTTATGTCTTTCCCGTCCGCCTCATTATCACTGCCGTCATTGGATGTGGCTTCTATCGAGTTCACCAAATCACTGGAATCAATCTGCCGATTGGCGGCACCAATCCGAGAGCGGCGCACCATTATGGCGCCAACCAGTACCCCTGCAAGCAAGAGCGGTACCAGTATATAGAGCGATAGCTGGGAGTTTAACAAATCAATAGCGCGAGATTTATTGTCCCCCGGCGCAGGAGCAGCTGGAGCGGTAATATCAGGTTGTTCCCCGATCGCATCTGGGCTTGAATCTGGAACAACCGGGAGGTTGGGTCCCTGGTCGGGGGTTGGATTGGTCTGAATATTGATTTCATGGGTTTCCGCATCCCAAGCTACTGAAGCGCCAATGGCTTCAACAACAAAACGGAGTGGCGCCATTATTCTGCCATCGATAACCCTGGGAGGGGTATCCAGGTTCACCGCCTGCCCGTTTACAACAGCGGTGTCTTGACCGATGGTCAGTTTAATCTCCTTATCAGCCCCGGTAACCGTAACGGTTTGAGTGTCCTGGTCCCAATTTACTGCGGCGTCCAGTTCCGCAAAGAACTCCCTCACCGGAATCAGGGTTCTCCCATTTTCATCGATAGCGGGGACGGCGATCGAAAGCGGTCGCCCGTCCAACACGATGGTCGGATAAGTATATTCTGCAGCGGTCCCCGGAGCCAGGGAGAATAATAAGGCGATCACTGCCAGCAAGAGGATATTCATTTTCTTGATCATGTTACTCTCCTTCTGGTCTTATTGCTGGGCCTCGGCTACATTTCTCTCATTATATGTCAGTCTACCAAAAAACCAGCGTTAATGGGATATCTACTAAAGGCGTTTTCTATAGTATACGGAATATTCATGCCGGATTGCGGCAGGTTGGCCGTTTCTCACTGGCAATACCGGCGAAAAGGGAGGAAGATCGAGGGACAGATCGGTGCCTGTTACGTGAAGCTCTACCGGGGGTGGTTTCTGGAAACATTCAAGGAGGAACTAGTCGAGGCTGGGCGGGAGGGATTTAAATGCAGTCCAACAAGGGATTCGGCATCACCTGGAATCCCTTGCGGACGAACCGGGCGCAGATCAGTGTATCCTTAATTGGCCAGCAACATCTTGTCATCCGCCATTGCGAATCCGCTGGCCTTCTTAAACATCTCCATGAGATCGGGTATGCTGGTGTTTTTGCGCTGGGCATCGTTTAGGTCGAGGATTATCCTGCCTTCATTCATCATAATAGTACGGGTGCCGATGCACAGGGCGTCCTCCATATTGTGTGTCACCATCAGGGTGGTCAGCCGGTATTTGCGGATGATCATTTTCGTCAGTTCCAGCACTTTTTCAGCGGTGTGGGGATCCAGGGAAGCCGTGTGTTCATCCAGCAGCAACAGTTTGGGGGTATTTAAGGTGGCCATCAGCAGAGTCAGAGCCTGGCGCTGGCCTCCCGACAATAAACCCACTCGGGTGGCGAGACGATCCTCCAACCCTAATCCCAGCAGGCGCAAACGATCGCAGAAAAATTCTCGATCTCTCTTCTTGACTCCCCGTCTGAGTTTACGCCGCAACCCCCGTTTGGTAGCGATGGACATGTTCTCTTCGATGGTCATGGAGGCGGCCGTACCCATCATGGGATCCTGGAAGACCCGCCCGATATAGGAGGCCCGCTTGTATTCGGGCAGTTGGTTTACTTCCTCGGCGTCGATGGTTATGGTACCGGCATCTACCGTGTAAACCCCGGCGATGGCATTGAGCAGGGTCGATTTACCGGCCCCATTGCCCCCGATAACCGTGACCACCTCTCCCTTCTGCAGTTTCAGTTCAACCCCGTCCAGGGCACGACGTTCATTGACCCCGCCGGGATTAAACGTCTTTGAAATGCCCATTACTTGCAGCATAATCAGGTCATCCTTTCCACGGTCTTGCCTGGCTTGAGTTTTTCGGTGATCATCGGCGAAGCCATCGCCGCGATAACCAGCAAAGCGGAAAACAGTTTGAGATCCGAAGTAGGCAGCCCCATCCGCATGACGGCTGCTATCACCTCGCGGTATACTATGGAACCGATCAGTACCGCTGCCAGGGTGCGGGCCAGGGTCCGGTTGCCGAACACCACTTCACCCATGATAACGGATGCCAGCCCCACCACAATCATGCCAATGCCCATGCCTACATCACTGTAAGCCTGGTACTGGGCCACCATGGCCCCCGATAGGGCTACCAAACCATTCCCCAGGGCCAACCCCAGCACCTTGGATGAGTCGGTATTCACCCCCATGCTGCGGCTCATCTGTTCGTTGTCACCAGTGGCCCGCAGGGCCAGCCCCATCTCGGTCTGCAGAAATACATACAATAAATAGGCGGCGGCGGCTGCCACCATTAATCCCAAGCTCAGTACCGCCCAGTCCGATGGTGCCACTTTGGCAACGTCAGTATAAATGGTATCCAAGCGCAACAGAGACAACATGGCCTTGCCGCCCATCACCCGCAGATTTATGGAATACAAACCGATCATCATCAGGATGCCGGCCAGCAAGGGAGCGATCCGCAATCGGGTGTGTAGGATACCGGTTACCAAACCCGCCCCTAAACCAAAAACCAATGCCAGCGCCGTCCCCAGCCAAGGGTCCATACCTTCCACTATTATGCGGGCGGCAATCGCCCCGCCCAGTGTGAAACTTCCATCCACCGTCAGATCAGGGAAGTCCAATACCCGAAAGGTAATGTAGACCCCCAGCACCATGACTCCGTACAACAAACCCTGTTCCAGGGCGCCAAACCATATACTTGATGTCAACCATATCACCTGTTACAAATAGTATTTTGTCTTTTGTTACTTAACGTACGGGGGCAGCTTATTTGATGACCGTTTTGGCCTTGGCTATGACCGCCTCCGGAACCGTTACTCCCATATTCTGCACCCGTACCGCCATGTCGCCGGTCATACGGCCCAGCTGGTAATAGTCGATCCCCACCGTGGCCACAGCGCCATTTTCGACCGTGTTGCTTTCCGCCCCAAACACCGGGATATCATTGTCCTCCCCAACCTTGACCACAGAGGCCAGCGCGGAGACCACCATGTTATCGGTAGGAACATAGATGGCGTCGACTCGACCCACCATGGATTGGGCTGCCTGCATCACTTCGTTGCTGGCTGTCACAGTCACCTTGACCATTTCTACACCCAAACCGGGGGCGGCTTGGTCAGCAATATCGGCCTGCACCTGGGAATTGACCTCACTGGAATTGTAAATGATACCTATCTTCTGAGCGGTGGGAATGATCTCTTTAATCAGCTTGAGCTGGTCAGCCACCGGGTTCATGTCAGACGTACCGGTTACATTGGTATCCGGTTTTTCATTGCTTTTGACCAGTTTGGCGCTGACCGGATCGGTAA
>JAKJCH010000012.1:6416-10147 GCA_022706565.1 Bacillota bacterium
CCGCCGAAGGAGTAGCAATCGCCAGTACCAGTTGGGGTTTATCCTGCACAAACTTTTGGGAAATCGTCTGTAAATTGGCCTGTTCGCCCTGGGCATTCTGGTAATCGACTACCAGGTTCTCGTTCTGCTTGTAGCCCTTGTCGGCCAGTGCGTCCAGGAATCCCTGCCGGGCTGAATCCAGAGCCGGATGCTGTACGATTTGAACAATACCGATGTTGACCTTTTCCGCTTGAGGGGCCGGGGTTTCCGTCTTGGCGGCACAGCCGGCCAGACCGATGACCATTAGCAAGGTAATCAATGATGCCAGTACTCTCTTCAAGTTCTACTCCTCCATCCGATTGCACATATTCAGGCGGGCAGAAAAAACGAAAAAGCTCCCGGCAGGAGCTATCTGTTCGGCACTTATGTAAACTGCTGTGTTCCTACCGTACTGCATACCCAGATTCAGTTGCCAGGGACTCTACCGTGATACTGTCCTACCTTGTATCCAATATTAATCCCGAGTCCGCCAAACGTCAATACACAATTCTACCAATTGGTGCGCCGGAAAATCAAGCGTCGGGCCGTATCCCGGCCAAACCTGGCGCAATCCCGCGGCCCTTGGTGCGAGAATCGGAGCTGCGGATTCCCACCTTGTCGGTGTTTAACGCCCGAGATGAAAAATGGTATACTATCACAAGTATAAAGTGCCCATTTTCACATGGTGCGGCCCGGCCTGGATGGTCGGGCGTTTAAACGCAAGCAGCCCGGTAATCAAGACAGTAGTCTGGGCACCCCGGTTACCCGGGCCTAAAAACCAAGGACAAGGAGAATCAATCGTTGAGCATTCTTAAAGCCAACCTCTTGCTGTTACTCACCGCTGCCATTTGGGGACTGGCTTTCGTGGCCCAGAGGGTGGGAATGGAGCACGTCGGCCCCTTCACCTTCAACGGGGTTCGATTCATGCTGGGCGCGCTTTCCCTGTTGCCCCTGCTGTTCTATTTCCGCGCTGATCGCCAGAATCTGGCCCCAAACTTGAAAAGCCCGTTGGTTCCCGGGTTGCTGGCCGGTATGGTGTTGTTCGTCGCGTCTTCGTTTCAGCAGATAGGTCTGGTTACCACTACCGCCGGCAAAGCCGCATTTATCACCAGTCTCTATATAGTACTGGTGCCGGTGGTCGGTATATTCGTGGGACAGAGGAACGGCCGCTGGACCTGGCTGGGGTGCATTCTGGCAGTGGTAGGATTGTACCTGCTCTGTATCAAGGAGTCATGGTCCATCCAGACCGGTGATCTGCTGGAGCTGATCGGGGCCTTTTTTTGGGCGCTGCATATCCTCATCATCGGCTATTTTGCGGTGCGGGTGGATGTATTGCGGTTATCCTGTATCCAGTTTGTCACCTGTTCCCTGCTCAGCATGGCGGTGGCGCTGGTGATGGAACCGATCGTGGTCAGCAACCTGATGGCGGCAGCCGTGCCAATCCTGTATGGGGGAGTCTGTTCGGTAGGTATCGCCTATACCCTCCAGGCGGTGGGGCAGAAGCATGCTCAACCAGCCCATGCCGCCATTATTCTTAGCCTGGAGGCATCGTTCGCGGTCCTGGGCGGATTCCTGCTATTGGGTGAGCAAATGGGGAACCGGGAGATTATGGGATGTCTGCTGATGCTCTCGGGTATGCTGGTTTCCCAGCTGCAGGGCTTAAAAACAACCAAAGATCTGAAAGTGAGCGTCCCCGAACACGCTTAGATATTTGCCCTCCAACTATCATGTCCATATGCTGGCTCCCCTAAGCTCCATCAGTCACACCTGACGTGTCTGCACCAAGAAGGCAGACCGGCGTTCGTTAAGAGGCTCTCGGGCTATTGGGCTATTGGGCGGCGGCAGTGGCGAACTGGCTGTTGTATAAATCCGCATAGAAGCCATTCATGGCCAGCAGTTGCTGGTGAGTGCCCTGTTCGATGATGTTGCCCTGGTCCATGACCAGGATCAGATCCGCGTATCTTATGGTCGAGAGCCGGTGGGCGATGACGAAACTGGTTCGGCCCTTCATCAGGCTGGTCATGGCTTCTTGAATCAGGATCTCGGTTCTGGTATCGATATTGCTGGTCGCTTCATCCAGGATCAATATGGCTGGATCGGCCAGAAACGCCCGGGCGATGGTGAGCAACTGCTTCTGACCCTGCGATATGTTGGAAGCCTCTTCGTTGAGTACGGTATCGTAACCTTGAGGCAGGGTCCTGATAAAATGGTCGGCATGGGCCGCCTGGGCTGCTGCTACCACCTCCTCCTCGGTGGCTCCATCCTTGCCATAGGCGATGTTGTCGCGGATAGTGCCGTTGAAAAGCCAGGTATCCTGCAGCACCATGCCGAACAGGGTACGGAGATCGCCTCGCCGCATGTCGGCTATATTGACACCGTCCAAGGTGATACGTCCCCCGCCCACCTCGTAAAAGCGCATGATAAGGTTGACCAGGGTGGTCTTGCCAGCCCCGGTTGGTCCGACGATGGCTATAGTCTGGCCCTCCCTGATATCGATATTGAGATCCTCGATCAGGGGGACATCATCCTTATAGCTGAATTTAACGTGTTCGAACCGGACCTCGCCCCGGGGAAACTCGATAACTTTGGCATCAGCCTTGTCGGGGATCTCCTCCGCTTCATCCAGGATTTCGAAGACCCGCTCCGCCGAGGCTACGGTTGACTGCAGTACGTTAAAGATGTTGGCAACCTGCAGGATGGGATGAGTGAACTGGCGCATATACTGGACGAAGGCCTGGATATCCCCGATCTCGATGGCCCGCCGGGCGACCATCATGCCACCCACCACGCACACCAGCACATAACCGATGTTGCTGATAAAGTTCAAGGCCGGGAAGATGATACCGGAAAGGAATTGGGCTTTCCAGCCCACCTGGTACAGATCCCGGTTGATGCTGTCGAATGCAGCGATGGAGTCCTGCTCCTGACCGAAAGCCCTCACTATCTTGTGGCCGCCGTACATCTCCTCCACATGGCCGTTCAATTCGCCAATAGTCTTCTGCTGGGCCCGGAAAAACTTCTGGGAGTTCTTGGTTATCACGGTGGTGATCACGATGCTCAGCGGCAATGACACCAGCGCGATCAGAGTCATCAGCGGGCTGATGCTGAGCATCATGACCAGGATTCCGATGACCGTCACCAGCGATGTTATCAGTTGGGTCAGACTCTGTTGCAGAGTGTTGGCGATATTGTCCATATCGTTGGTCACCCGGCTTAATATTTCCCCATGGGTGCGCTGGTCGAAATAACTAAGGGGCAGCCGGTCCAGCTTGGTCTTCACATCCCTGCGCATCTGGTACACGGTAAGCTGGGAGACGCTGGCCATGATGTAGCCCATCAAGTAAGTGAACACTGAGCTGACCAGGTATAAGATGATCATCAGCAGCAGGATCTTTCCGATGTATTCGAAGTCGAAACCGGGCCTGATCTGATTGCGCAGGGCTTCGATCACCGCCGGGGGAGCACCGTTTTCTATTGCTGCATTGAGCTGGACGAGCTGCTCATAGCTGGCCAAAACGCCCTCTCCCAGTTTGGTGGTGGCCATCCCCAGGACCTTTGGCCCGACAATGGCAAAGATGGTGGACAGCACTGCCAGGAAGAATACGATGATGAAGCGAACCCGTTGGGGAGCCAGGTATTTGGCCAAACGGCGCAGGGTGCCCTTGAAATCCCTGGCTTTCTCAACAGGACGGGTGGCCGGTGGTGCGCCGGGA
>JAKJCH010000012.1:10157-19041 GCA_022706565.1 Bacillota bacterium
GTTTTGTTTCCTTCATGCTCATGCGATCTCCTCCTCCGACAGCTGGGAGAGGACGATCTCCCGGTACACCTGGCTGCTGGCCAAGAGCTCCTTATGAGTGCCCATACCCACCATCTTGCCCTCATCCAGGACAATTATCCGGTCTGCGTCCATAACCGTACTTACCCGTTGGGCTACAATAATGACGGTGGCGTCCTTAGTCTCCTTTTTCAATGCCGCTCGCAGCCGGGCGTCGGTCTTAAAATCCAGAGCCGAAAAGCTGTCGTCCAGGATATAAATCTCCGGCTTGCGGACCAGGGCCCGGGCGATGGAGAGGCGTTGTTTTTGCCCTCCGGAGAGGTTGGTACCGCCCTGGGCAACCTCAGCTTCGTACCCACCCTCTAAGGCGGCGACAAACTCATGGGCCTGGGCTACCTCGGCCGCCCGACGGATCTCCTCGTTAGTGGCGTCTTGCTTGCCGTAGCGGATATTGTCGGCAATGGTACCGCTGAAGATGATCGGGGTCTGGGGCACAAATCCTATCCGGGAGCGGAGGTCGAGCTGGGTCATATGCCGTACATCTACGCCGTCCACCAGAACCGCGCCGCGGTCTACATCGTAAAACCGGAGGATCAGGTTGACCAGGGTGGATTTGCCGGAGCCGGTACCGCCGATGATGGCCGTGAAATCGCCTGGTTGCAAGGAGAAGGAGATATGGCTGAGGGCCGGTTCATGCTCACCTTCGCCCGGGTAGGAGAAGGTCACATCCCGGAACTCCACGGTGGCCGGCCGGCCGGCGGGAGTCAGGGGGTACTGGGGATCGAGTATTTGAGCGGGGGTCTCCAGCACCTCGTTGATGCGAACCGCGGAAGCTTGGGCTCGGGGGATCATAAAGAACAGCATGGTCACCATAATGACAGAGAACATAACCTGCATAGCATACTGCATAAGAGCCATCATGTCACCGATGCTGCTGGTACCCTGGCTGATGCGGATGCCCCCCATCCAGATGATGGCAATGGTGGTAACGTTCATCAGAATCATCATCAACGGGTTCATGGCGGCCATTATCTTGTTGACCTTGATGGTGGTTTGGGTCAAGTCCAGGTTGGCGCGGTCGAAGCGTTGACGCTCCTGTTCCAGCCGGTTGAAAGCCCGAATGACCCTTATCCCAGTCAGGTTTTCCCGCAGAACCAGATTGACCTTATCCAGTTTGGCCTGGATGGAACGGAACAGAGGGACGATAAACCGGGCTACCCCTATAATCGCGACCAGCATCAAGGGCAGCACCACTGCCAGCATCCAGGCCAGACTGCGATCCATTCTGAGGGCCATGATGATGCCGCCGATGCACATAAGGGGTGAATAGACCATGAACCGCAGCCCCATCACCAGGAGTGTCTGCACCTGGGTTATGTCGTTGGTGGTCCGGGTGATCAATGAAGCGGTGCCGATCTGGTCAAATTCAGTCAGGGAAAAGTTCTCCACATGAGCAAAGACCTGGCTGCGGATATCGCGGCCGAAACTCATCCCCACGATGGACGACAGGAAACTGGACGCTATGGAGAAGCAGGTGCTGGCCAGGGCCACTATTAACATATAGGTCCCGAAGGTCATGATGAAGTCAGTGTCGCCCTTCAGCATTCCGTTGTTGACTATGTCGGCCATTAAGGTGGGCAGGGCCAATTCGGCCATGGCCTGCCCAAAAAGGGTCACCACCACCCCGACCAATAGCAAATAATAGGGCCGCAAGATTCGAAATAGTTTCAGCATCGATATTCTCCATCGGTATGATAGTTGATCAGGAATAATCCATATGGGGTTGAAGATATCGCCGGCGCTCAATTGCCAGCCATAGGTTACCGCGGCTCACAGGCCGGCTGTCATCAGCGAATGAAGTTGGTAAACACCTTGCGCTCCTGTTGCGGCGCGGTGATGGTATCCTTGCCCTGTTGGATCGATTTCATCAGGAAAGCCATGTTGCGCCCCAGCACTCTCATAGTCTGGCATCCCTCCGCATCCTGCAGAACCTCGCCGGGCATAGCGCCATGGGTTATGTTCCAGTAGTTGGAAGATGGCAGGAACATCTCTGCATACAAAAGGTAACGATGCAGTTGGTCCAAGGTAACCGTAGCTCCAGCCCGTCTTACCGCCACCACCGCGGTTCCCACCTTGTGCCGGAAGAGTCCCCCATTGGCCCCGCCTACATAAAAGGCGCGGTCCAGGAAGGCGGTCATGGTAGCAGTGGCGGAAGCGAAATGGACCGGCGAACCCAGGATGATACCGTCGGCCTCCACCATCTTTTGGATCCAGTCGTTGACCTTGTCTTTAGTCTGGTGGCAGCGCTGATCCTTGCTCTTGTGGCACTTGAGACAGGCCACGCACCCAGCCACCTTTTTGTTGCCGACATTGATGATCTCGGTCTCGATTCCTTCTTTCTCCAGCTCCTCCAGCACCATCCTCAGGGCGTGGTAGGTATTGCCCTCTTTGTGGGGACTGCCGTTGAATGCCACCACCTTCATTTTTCGACCTCCTTAGTATAACCGTAATTATCGATCCAGTCTCACGATTGACTGGTAGGGATTGGGTCTGCCCTGTATGTAATCTGTCAGGATAGCTGCTCCCGCCATGGAGTAGCACATTCCGTTGCCTTCATAACCGAGCAGGTACAAGATATTAGACTGGTTGGGGTCCGGCCCGATAAAAGGCAGCCCGTCGGTGGAACCGCAAAAGAGGCCGTTCCAGGCGTAGGCGAGCTTTACCTTGAGGTAGGGAAACAAGTCCTCAACCTGATCGGCGATAAGTCTGGCCTTGGCTCTGATTTGGTCTGGATTGGTTTCCGGATCTGGTCTGTCTTCATCCAGTCCGCCGGCGATGATTCGACTGTCGGCAGTGGTGCGCAAGTAGAGATAGGGCCGGCTGGTCTCCCAGATCATGACATTATCCGGCCAAGGAGCACCTCCGACCGGTTCGGAACAAAAGGCGTAGGTGCGGCGGGGGATTACTCGATCCTTAATGGTCTCGTACAGACGAGTATAACCGGTGGTCAGGATCAGGTAATCGAAGCCAACTGGATGGCCATCCCTGGTCAATATCGTATTGCTGTGAATGTTGTCCAAGTCCAATTCCGTATTCTCATAGTAGCGTACTCCCAGTTCCAGGTTGCGCCGGACCAAAGCCTGGATCATCCGGTAAGGATTAACCTCGGCATCGTGCCAGGTCCGTAGTGCGGCCGGTTTGTCTATCCGGTACCTCTGTTTGAGTTCCTCCCTTTCCAGCAGTTCAACTGGGAAGCCGTACCGTTTCAGGCAGCGGTATTCCCGGCGCAGCGGATCGGTATCCTCCATGCTGGAGGCGAAATAGATGGTATCCCGTAAAGAGTAGTCAGTCGGAGCAGTCAGACCACGGTTGAGGTCGGTCAGTTGATCCATTGCTTCCAGGCACATCCGGTAAAATAGGTAAGCCGGCTCAGGGCCGATGTCATCCATGAAATCAATCAGCATCTTATCGCTGCGGTACTGCAGCAGGCCGGTGTTGGCCAGACTGCTGCCCCGTCCCACATGTCCCTTCTCGGCTACCAGTACCTTAAGGCCCGTCTTGGCCAGGACATGAGCGCACAGGTTGCCAGTAATACCACCGCCGATAATCAGGACCTGGGTTTCGGTCCCTGTGCCCAACTTCTCGATCCGCAATGGATCTACCACTGTCTTGTCCCAGTACATCTGCCCCTCATACAGGTTCATACCGACCCCCCTAGTTTACTGCCGCTTGCCTGTCTGGTCATCTTCAATTTTAATCTCCTTCTAATATTAAGGCAATCGGAGTACCAGCCATCGGAACCGCAGAGCGTTGAATCCTTCCTGTTTCCCATATGAGCAGTAAGAAGCTCCCCTTCTCCAAATCTTGCCTCTGGATGTCAGCAGGAAAACCGGGGCTTATCGCGAATAATTAAGACAGGTGCATTAACTGTTGGTGGTAATGAAACAATGGCGCCGGCGCCGTCATTCCAATCTAAGGTGGGGCGGCAGCCTGTCTTCCTGTAAGGGGAGAAGTAAAATGAGCGATAAAAATGGCAAAGACGAACAGGGTTATCACCCGGAGGGAGAGGCGCCGAATTCCCCCTATGAGACTGGGGTGTTGAACTATCGGCGCATCATCCCGCAGATGGCGGCCTTGAATGCCAGATTGTGGACAAAGGTGGAGATGGCGGACCAGATCAAGGTACAGGTGGCCGAGGCCCTTTACAATGGTCGGCTGGAGACCATTGCCATCGACGAAGAATTCCTGACCGCGACCATGAAACGCCTGCGCGCCTATGTGCATGTACGCGTTTGCCTGAGGGGATTGACCGCCGGACATTGGGCCGGGGAATTGAAGCGCTTGGGCGACCCATCCCTGGAGCCTTCGGCTCTGTTTCCCATCATGGTGGAAATGTTCAATTCCATTAAGGATGAAAACGAATTGCTGGAGGAAGTCACCTGGGAGGGGGACAAGCTGCGGTCCGATCCGCTGGCCCTGGCCCTCTGGCTAGAGAGCGGCGTAAAGGATAAGGACTAAAGAAAATTCTAACTTTCACAATCATTGACACTGCGTGGCAGGGCGATTATACTGTTTTTAAGCTCCAAGGAATACCTAAGACAGAAACTCAATCGAAGCCGGAAGACGGAAACGGAAAATCGGTCAACCAAGTAAGGATACCAGGTAGAGAAATCTACTATATCCAGAAGAAGAGTAAGAGAACTTAGTTTATATTAGAGAGACGAAACGGAAGTCAAAGTTTACGAAAATTCTGACAAGAATAATAGTAAAACGAGATGGAAGTAAAGTAGAGCTGGTATGAACTAAAAGTAAACGAAATTCCAAGGACGAAGGTATAAAGAAAGGTTGAAAGAAAAGGAAACAAAGTTGAAGGCGGAGAAGGGAAGAAGTCGATAAAGGTTCGTTGGAGCTTTTCATTTAAGGGATTTGGTGGGGGATAAGAAAAGGACCCCGGCAAATCCCTTTTTGATACAGGCTGGTTTCGACGGCGGATGGCATCGTTGCGTCGCCAATCCCGCTCAGCGACGTACGAGAAGTACGCCTTTATCGCGAGCTTGGCTGGCGCCTCGCCCTTCACCGCCGAACCTGCGCCTGTCTCAGAATGGTTTCGACGGCGGATGGCATCGTTGCGTCGCCAATCCCGCTCAGCGACGTACCCGAAGTACGCCGTCATCTTCTTTTTATATCTCCTGTTATGCATATAGACTATAATTAAGCCAAAGCCAAATAATACGACAGGCGGTCACTATTGCGTGGTCCGCTGGTCAGAAGGTGGGGAAGATGAACAGTTTTATTCGATCAGTTTCCCAGGTTATGAGGGGCGCGGCCCAAGCGTTTCAGACGTTTCCGGCTGCAATCGGGTGCGCGCTGGCTTTTGCGATTGTGACCATGGTCAGGATACACATGGATTGGCCCCAGCAGGAGTCCTATAATTTCCTGCTCAATTGTCTGCACTGGGCTTTGGCGCTGGGCGCGGTATTCAGCTTGGCTGCCATAACCTATGCCCAGAGCCGCTATGCAACCGGCCGGGCTTTCCTTTACGCCAATCTGGCCGGGGTAGCTGTAGCGGTGGTTGCATTCCTGCTGCTCTATCAGTTCAGCGGTCTTGACCCCAGTATGACCGGAGCCCGTTTCGTGGTCGTTTCCGCCTTGGCCGCGGCACGGATGACGGCGGCCATAACCATAAGCTTCCTGGCTTTTATTTATTTTGCCGGCTATCCCCGGGAAGTGTCGGACTTCGCGCGTTCCTTCTTCATGACTCATAAAGCCTTCTTCATTGCGCTGCTATACGGCTCGGTGCTTATGGCCGGTACTTCCGGCGTGGCCGGCGCCATCCGGGCCCTTCTCTGGGAAGGTATGAGCGAGAAGGTCTATATGTACCTGGCCACCCTGATCGGGTTCCTGGCCTTCACTATCTTCGCCGGTTATTTCCCTGATTTTCGCTCCGGAGCTGATGATGAGCGCCGCGAGGTGACTCAGTCCCAGCCCCGTTTTGTTGAGGTCCTGCTGGAGTACATCCTGGTACCGGTAATGCTGGCATTGACGGTAGTGCTGCTGCTTTGGGCAGGCCGCACCATCCTGGGCGGCATGAATGTCCCCTTTTTCGAGCTGTCCAGCATCGCTACCTCCTACACGGTGGGGGGTATCTGGCTCTACATTCTGGTGACCCATAACCAGAGCAGCCTGGCCAAGATTTACCGCCGGGTCTATCCCATCGCGGCTTTGATCATCCTGGTATTCGAAGCCTGGGCCCTGGTGCTGCAGCTGGAGAAATTCGGCCTGAAAGCGGCTGAATACTCCTTCGCCATCGTGTGGGTTGTGGCCTTGGTATCTGCCGTGCTGCTCTTATTTATCAAGGAAAAGGCCTATCCGGCCATAGTGGCCATGATTTGCGCCATGGCCATCATCACTGTATTGCCGGTGGTGGGGGTGCACGCGCTGCCCGTCAACGCACAATTGAGTCGATTGGAGAGGACCTTGGTGAGTCAGGGGATGTTACAAGGCGATAAGGTCAATCCTGCTCCTACTCCGCCGGAGCAATCAGTGCGCGAGTCTATCACCGATGCGGTCAGCTATATAGCTGGCGCTCAGAATGCCAAGGTTCCCGCTTGGTTTGATAAAAACTTCAACCAGCCCGATGTATTCAAGAATAAGTTCGGCTTCGAAATGACCTGGCCTCAGGCGGAACCTATCAAAGGGCCGCAGGGATATTTAAGCACCAACCTGTCGCTGCCCTCGCAGGGTATCGACATCAGCGGCTACCGCTGGGTATTGCTTTTGGGTCCCTCCTCTGACAAGGGTCAAGGTTCGGCTACCGTCCAGGGAGACCGTGGTGTGTACCGGGTAGACTGGAATTTCGAGCCTCCCAACAACGTTCCGCTGGTGCGGGTAAGCTTGGATGACCGGGTGATTCTGGAGCAGGACCTCAACAGCTACATCGATCGGCTCATGGCTAAATACCCGCTGTCGGAACGGCCGCAGCAGGCCGCCACCGTCGAGGACATGAGCCTGAAATTGGAGTCCCCGGAGGTTGAGCTGCTGTTGTTGTTCGGCTATGTCGATATCAGCCTCGATGTTCGCAGCGACACGCACACCTACTGGTTCAGCTTAAGCGGTGTATATATGAACGAGAAGCCGTAGAGGAGGAGAAGATGGGTATCAGGGTATTTCCGCAGACCAAGACCGGCAAATGGTCGGTGGCCCTGTTCGTCGCTGCCGTCCTGCTGTTTTGGGCCGCGGTCGATTGGCCTGGAGTGGTGCGCAGCCCTGACCTTCCCGACTTTCGGGTGGCACCGGTTTTCGCCGGCTTGATCTACCTTGGCCTTGCCTCGGCCATAAGCGCCGCCCTGATAGGCTTGAGGAGCATCAATCGCCATCACGAAAAAGCCCTCTTGGTATATATCTCTATTCCCCTGGGAATTTTTTGTTTGGTCGGCATAGCAGTCATGCTGGTGGCATTCCTGGTGCAGACAATGGGGGGCTGACGTCCTGGAGACGCCAGCCCCGGTTGGTCCAAGAACTGGCCCGAAAGTCTAGGATTTGGCGTTAAAATAGTAAAAGTACACGATATAAAGCAAAACCAGGATGCACAACGCCACGCCTAGGAGATTATAGGGATTGACCAGCACCTGCGGGCCCCATATCGAGCCCACCAGTACCACCAGGGCGCATCCCAGAGCAAACGTGACATAAGCTGAGTAGGCGGCCCGGCCGGCTACGAACCAGACTCGCTCGTCGTAGACATTCATCCCCTGTGCCTCCAGGCGCCGTATGCGGGCCTGCTTGAAGGACAGGGCAACAAAAACTCCGACTGCCCCCGCCATTAATCCAATTCCAAAAGAACCGCCTGTTCTTACGGACTGCCACAGGCCCAGTCCAAATAGCAGGACAAGGGCAAGATAACTCAGGAAATATCGGTTTTTGGTAGTCATCATGATCACTCCTTCCCATCCTCAAAAATGAATACTGACTCGATCGGCATCTTGAATACCCGGGCTAGGCTGTAGGCCAGCCCTATGGAAGGGTTGTATTTGCCCTTCTCCAACGAGATTATGGTCTGGCGGGAGACATTGACCCGAGCGGCCAATTCTTCTTGGGTAATCCCATGCTCCTCCCGCAGCTCGCGCAGCCGGTTTTCCAAATTTTCCACCCCCTATTGTAAAGCTAGCTTTACAAGAAGTATAACCCTGAATCCTGTGACTGTCAAGCTGACTTTACATAAGTGTCGGTCCGATAATTGGAGTGGGCTGAGAGCATCTGGACCAGGCCTTAAATGCCTTGAAAAATCGAGTACCGACTCGGGAGTTGCCCATATCAAAGAGCATCCTGCCCGCCAACCGAATGTTTAATGACCGACTTCCCGCAAGTCACGGCTGGGAGGTTTTTTATTTTCATGCCTGACCGGTAAACTTGAATATCTTATTGTGTGTCTATCACCAAAATCACCGCATTAAAATTCGACAAGTTGTTCCACGATATTCGGCAGGAAAAAATGTTTCTTATGACGAATAATTAATCAGTTGCTTAGCAGAAAGGTGATAGTAGTCTTGAAATTCAATGGTAAAGTAGTAGTCATCACTGGCGGCGCTTATGGCATCGGCAAATCCATGATGGAGCAGTTCATGCGGGCCGGAGCCACGGTGGCAGTCATCGATATCGCCCCAGGACCGATCTACTGTGATTTCTATTATCGTGGGGATCTAGCTGATGAGACGGTCCTGGAGGATTTCGCCAACCAGGTAATAGACAAATTTGGTAAGATCGACTACCTGATCAACAATGCGGCTGTAAGCCTATGGGGCATTCTGTCTGACCTCAAGTACGACGAGTTCATGTACGTCCTCCGGGTTGGGTTGGTGGCGCCTTA
>JAKJCH010000130.1 GCA_022706565.1 Bacillota bacterium
TTTGACCTCCGGCTCGACACTGGCTGCCGCTGCTACCGATGAACCTACCTTGACCGGGACTTCCGCCATATCAGGGAGTCCTGCACCGGCTGCATCGATCACGGCCAGTTGAGGCGCCTGACGGGTGCGGCTGCCAACCATACCATCGGTTAGCATGTGGTTGTCCAACTGCAGGGCAGCCACTGCCTGATATGCTTCATCTGCCAGTATGCCTGCTGCGGCTCCGCTCCAGTAACCGTTGCCGTTCATGAGTTCCTGCATTTGCACTACCGTTTTGATCTTGTGGCTGCTTGACTCATTTTTGGCTGGTACATCGGTTTGGCCTGGGAACAAGTCCATAAACATGAATGGGACTATCAACAAAATAATTAACTTCTTTAAGAACATGATTGAACTCCTTTCTAAACTGTTTGGCACGGTCATTGCATCGAATAATACCTCTTGGCACAATGTCGAAGCAGTTTAGCAGGTAGTGCTGGTATATAGTTTATATACATTCCATTCTTTATTCAAATTGCCTCAAAGCTCTCTATTATGGACAAGTCAAGATAAGCCGGGAAGGGTATGGATATGAGCAAGGATCCTAAAACCTGTTCTGGAATGCTGGGGGATGGGATTAGATGGCAGCCATGAGCAAAAAAGACACTGGCAGCGCTGAATCGCCGACCCATGGGCATGCACATGGTGCCAGAGCCAGCCAGACCCCAAAAAATAAGGCCAACTCAGGTGAGTGACCTTATCGAGGGCTGATTCATATTATGGTCATAGGATTCTAAATGAGGGCGGCCATTGGACTCACACAGCCCCGTCAGGTAGCAACTGGGGTGTAGAGGTGAGGGAGGGCGGTTCTGCTGTGGTTGGCAACAGAACCGTCATAATTGCCTCTACCTGATGGTGGTGGGGACAAATGCGTCGATGATCCCGATCACGAATGCCGCCAGCAAGGCGCCAATCACGCTGACACTGAGCATTGACGGGATGAGATACTGGGCCAGGTAGATCACCAGAGCGGCGATTACGAATCCTACGATGCCACGACTGCGCGGTGATATACTTTCCCCCATCAATCTCTCAATTAAGTATCCCATCAGAGCGATAACCGCCGCCGCAGCCAGGGCGCCCCAGAATCCCGCCACCTTAATGCCTGGTACGAAGTAGCTGACCAGCAGCAGCACCAGGGCTGAGACGATGAAGCGAACGATAGCTTGAAACATTGAGTTACCTCCTTGCCTAAAAATAATTGACTCTGGTTTATAGATTCTCACCCCGGCTAGTAAATTATGCATCTGTACGGTTTATTCTGTTTTGGCAGGGACCGCATCCCGGCTGTGCTTCCCAATCAGGTAACGGACCGCCTCCACCAACGGGGACCAACGGTTCAAGGCAGTCGCCAGTTCAATGGTTCCGGCAACCCCGCAACCAGTGGCAGGCCAGCCGGTGACCATCTCGGTCCCGGACAGGAAGAACAAACAGAAGGCAAAAATATAGCGGGCTATGACTCCATCTCTGGTGAGCATTGGCTACTACTCCTTTCTACTTGATGAACAATAAATAATTCCGACATTTTAGTATTTAGTCGCGAGCGGTAAACGATGTCCGTTAAATAATTGGATGCCCGGTAAATTGTAGACGCAGTGGTTTATAAAATGTTTTGGTGAACACAGAGCCCCCCAAATCGTTCCAGGGGCGGCAAATCGGCTCGGTAATTCAGAAAGGTGGCAATAGACTTGTACTGGCGATTACTGTTATCTACCCTGGGGGTGGTTTTTATTTCCGAGATGGGCGATAAAACTCAAATCACCACTTTGCTGCTGGCCGGTGCCAACCCTGGCTATATATTGTGGGTGGCTCTCGGATCAGCCTGTGCGCTGATCTGTGCTTCTTTCCTGGAAGTCATAATAGGCTCGCAGGTTATCGCCCGCTATGTAAAACCCTCCGTCATCAGCCTGTTGTCAGGGATTATTTTCATTATCCTAGGGATATTGTTGTTGCTGGGGGTTATCGGTGATATCCAGTTTTAGTCACGGAGGTCTATGCCGATGAGCACGGAGTTGCTGACCTGGTTGTCGACTTATCTAATCATCATAATCTGCGAGATGGGCGATAAAACCCAGCTGGCGGTACTGCTTCTTACCAGCAACAATCCCCGTGAGCGCTGGTCCATCTTTGCAGCCAGTTCCCTGGCCCTGATTCTATGTGTGTTGGTAGAAGTTACGGTGGGGCTGACACTGGCTCGCTATGTCGGGCCAGCGATGATCAATAAGTTTGCAGGCGGACTCTTTCTGTTCATGGGGCTAATCATGCTGGCCAGACACTTCGACCTTCCCGCTCGCCTTAGGGTTATAAAAGGGAGGCGCGGCGATATTAAGGAAACCGAAGCCCGTGGCGCTGAAATCAAAATCTGATTTATAATCTGGCTAATAACTCTGCCCCGAGGTACTTCCGCCACCCTGACCGGATGACTGCCCCTGGCCTGAGGATTGGCCTGACCCGGAGGATTGATTTTGACCTCCGGATTGGCTGGAGATTTTATTCTGCAGGTTGCTCAAATTGGTCATGGCTATTTCCCCTTTGATCATTATCAGTTCTGTCTGGCGGGTTTTTACGGCGTTTTGCAGATCCATAATGGAGAATTCCGTCTTGCTCAGCATCTTGGGATCCACATCTTTGGCTTTAGCCCCCAGGTAGAGCCATTGTTCCTGCATTTTGGGGACATGTTCCTCGGCTTTGTTCCAGTTCTTCTGGCCGGACTCATAGACTGTCGCCATTACCTCATATTTTAATCGGTGGAATTCAGGTGGCACTGCATCGGGAAAATACCTGGACAGTTCTGCATAATTCTTGTAAAGCTCCAGGGCAGCGGTTATGCTGGCGTCGAGCTGGCGGGCAGTAATAGACTGGGTCAACTGCTCCAAAGCCGCGCTGAACTGGCTGCGCGCTTCTATTCCCATCCCGGCTTCGACCGCTTCCGGCATCAGGCTGTTCCAGCTCTCATGGATCTTACGCATACTGGTAAATTCCTTTTGCCAATCATTGCTGGCCCCAGTCGGCTGGCCGGATGGAGCTGCTGCTTGAGTATCGGTTTGACCTGTTTTGGGGGGGATTTGGGTCTGTTCACCGCCCTGGGATTGTCCCTGCTCTCCTTCCGATTCGCCTTCTTGACCACTGCTTTCGCTCTGGTTATTTTGCTTCTTCTTATTAGTGGCAGACGATTGTTCGTCTTGTTTCTGATTGTTTTGCTGTTGACCTTGCTGTTGGCCGGCCTGTTGGGATGAGGTCTGGCCAGCCGAAGGTTGTCCGGTCTGCGCTCCCCCACCATTGGCCCCGGTCTGGGGATTCAGTTGGATCTCCTGCTGCATGGCGCCGCCGCTGCGGGCCTTGATCTTCTTGTCCAGTTCCGCTATCACAGTGTCCAGCTCGGTGCCCAGAGTTTTTAGTTCCTTGGGCGCTTTATTATTCTGGCCGTTTTCCGACGGCTTTTTTTCAGCCGACTGTCGCGCGCATCCGGCTGTCACGCTTATCACTATGATCATAATGAGGACAATAATGGGGCGGAATCTACCCATTTCATACCACCTCAATTTCTCAGCATTTTAATTATCGGCATGTCTGGCCAACGCCGATAATTTATCTTGTCCAGAACTGAATCCAATAATGCCAGCAACTACATGGGATAAAATGTTCTTACTTTTAGCTCCGCTGTGGCCAAGGTTTGATTTGTTTGTTGTATGGATAAAAGCAGTTATAATATATAAGGACTTTGGCGGACTGCACATGATAACCGACTATATCCAATAAATCGCTTCGAGCTTTAAAACAGTTTTTTGACATTGTGACACTACCGTCAGCAGGGGGGAGAAACATTGGTAAAGGAAAACTCGAACCAAGAACGGGTTACCTTATTAGTAGTCACGGGGACCGCGTTTTTGGTACCCTTCATCGGCAGTGCCATCAACCTGGCCCTGCCCCTGCTGGGAGAGGAATATAACAGCAGCGCCCTGCTGCTGGGCTGGGTGGTTACCGCTTACCTGCTGGCTACGGCTGCGCTGCTGTTGCCCTTCGGGCGCCTGGCGGATATCATCGGCCGCCGCAAGGTATTTCTGACCGGATTGGGGTTTTTCACCCTGGTTTCCTTGCTTTGCAGCCTGGCCACCTCGACTGAAATGCTAGTGGCCTTGCGCCTTTTGCAGGGCATAGCTGCGGCCATGATTTTCAGTACTTCGACGGCCATTCTTACCTCGGTCTATCCCCCCGCCCGGATGGGGAAAGCATTGGGCATGACAGTAGCTAGTACCTATACCGGGCTCTCCCTGGGTCCGGTGCTGGGCGGATGGATGAACCATAATTGGGGCTGGCGGAGCCTGTTCTATTTCATTGTGGTCATCAGCCTGGCGGTAACCATTTCTACCGCCGTGTGGCTGAAGGGTGAATGGCGCGGCGCCGAAGGCGAGCGTTACGACTTGACCGGCGCTTTGCTCTACGTGGTAGGCCTTACTGCCTTCTTGTACGGGGTCTCGTCCCTGTCTTCCTCGACCTGGGGCTGGTATGCAGCCGGTCTGGGAGTGGTCTGCCTGGGCTTTTTCGTTTGGTTTGAACTGGGGCAGGAGCATCCCCTGATCCGAATGAAGCTGTTCGTGGAGAATATCCCTTTTGCGTTCTCCAATTTAGCGGCGATGATAAACTACAGCGCGACGTTCGGGTTGGGCTTCCTGCTTTCCATCTACCTGCAGGTGATAATGGGCTACAGCTCCCAAACCGCCGGCATGATCCTGCTCTCCCAGCCACTGATGATGGCCTTGCTGTCCCCGTTGGCGGGGAGTTTGTCCGACCGCATCGAACCCTACAAGGTGGCCACCACCGGGATGCTGCTCACCGCCGTGGGGATGTTTGTATTCCTCTTCTTGAACCAGCAGACTACAATGTACTTGGTGATACCCAATCTGGCTCTGATCGGGCTGGGTTTTGCGTTGTTTTCTTCGCCTAATACCAATGCGGTAATGAGCTCGGTGTCGCCGCGTTTATATGGCATAGCATCCTCCACCCTTGGTACCATGAGAAATGTCGGGCAGGCGGTCAGCATGGCTATTGTAACCTTGATAATGGCCGCCTACCTGGGTCAGGCTCAGCTCAGCCAGGTGGCCCCCGA
>JAKJCH010000131.1 GCA_022706565.1 Bacillota bacterium
TTCGGGCCCCGGTTGCTATCATCCAGTTGGCCAGGGATTTTAACAGCTCCAGCTCAAATGCATATGGTTCTTCTTTTACGATCTTGTAGAAATACACGGAATAGAGCAGGAAGATCATCCCTGCCATCGTCCCCAGGATAACTGTCATAGTACACCACCTTGACTTGAAGATCGTATTGGTTGGGTTATGGGCTGACCGCCCGCTTCACTGTCGCTCCAAGGGCTTGGGTAATTTCCTCCACCATGAATTGACGATCATTAGCCTTATGTACGTAGTCAAGGTGATCGACATTCAGCACCAGCAACTGGCCCAGTCGGTAATCCTGATAATTGTTCTCGTAGAACTGGTTCAGCATATCCCAGTATTCCCGCTCCACTTCAATCTCATCGGGCCGGCCGCGGCGATGGATGCGCCGTATAGCTTCGTCGGTGTTGACCCGCAGGTAGACCATCAGTTGAGGCGGCCTCACATGATCCAGGAAGGTATTGAGCAGGTTGTTGTAGACAGCGTATTCTTCCGGGCTGAGGTATTTGTGATTGAGATACATCAAGGCAAAGATACGGTCCGAATAGATGGAACGGTCCATCACCGCCTTGCCTACCTTCATGGCATGTTTGTATTGCTTGAAGCGGTTGGTCAGAAAGTTGACCTGCATGGCAAAGGCCCACTTTTCGCGGTCGTGGAAAAACTTATGCAGGAGACGATATTCATCATCGAACATCTCGTCGAAAGGCCTAAAACCCATCTCCTCACTGATAATCCGGACCAGGCTGGATTTGCCCACCCCAGTCACACCGTCCACCACTATCTTGACCCGGTTTTCAGTATACAAGCTTACTCTCCTCTCCCGCCCGGGACCGGCTTTTAAGTTTGCGTATGGAACGCTCCAATCCTTCCACTGTCAATTCTTCCATCGGGAAAACCGTGCGGATGGCTCCGATCGTAAAGGCTCCCTCCATACGATCCCAGTATCGCGCCGGAATGGGGTTAAGCCAAACCGAGTATTCAAAATGCTGGCGCAGCCGGCGCAGCCACTCTATCCCGGCCCGGTCATTGTCCAGATCCCAATCGATGATTCCCCCTGGGCGCATCAGTTCAGCATAGCCCATGCTGGCATCGCCGACGATGATCACCCGGTAATTGGAATCGCAGGTACGCAGGATATATTCGGTGTCGGTATAATCCCTCTGGCTGCAGCTGGGATCGTTGTAGAGCCAGTCATAAATACAGTTGTGAAAATAGAACACCTTCAGATCCTTAAAATGGCTGGATTTATGCACCGCTGTGAACAGCTGATTGCATAAACGAGTATATGGCCACATCGATCCGCCCGCATCCATAAGCAGCATGACTTTCATACTGTTTACCCGAGGCCGGGCCCATTTCAACTCCAGGCGGCCGGCATTCTGGCAGGTCTGGTCGATGGTGCCCTCCAGGTCCAGTTCTTCCCTAGCCCCGTCCAGGCGGGTGGTAAACTGACGAAGCTTGCGCAAGGCCAGCTGGAACTGCCTGACACCTAAGGTCTCATCGGTGCGAAACTCCTGGAAACGTCTCATTCCGGCCACCTTGACTGCGTAAAGACTGCGGGTGTCGCCGCCGATACGAATTCCCCCGGGATGATACCCGGAATGTCCAAAAGGCGACGTGCCGCCGGTTCCCACCCAGCGATTGCCGCCATGATGCTGCTCGGTTTGCTCGGCCAGTCGCTCGGCCAGCATTCGTTTCATTTCTTCGATATCCAGCTGCTGATGATTCCGGCGCATGGCCTCGGTTACTTCCAGGGGCGGCACCTCCCGGTTGAGCCACTCCCATATCTTCTCCGGCAGTCCTTCCACCGCCTCTATATCCTGGAAATAGCTGGCGAAGGCTAAGTCGAAACGATCATAATGAGCCTCGGTCTTGACCAGCAGGGCCCGGCACAGATAATAGAATCCGGTCAGGCTGGAACCGGCCATGCCTTGGTCCAGAGCTTCCATCAGATCCTGCCATTCGTTGAATGAAACCGGTACCCCAAAATTTTTCAAATAGTAATAAAACTCGGTGAACAAGACTACACTCCTATCGGCCCCACATACTGGAACGGGGTTTGGAGCGGTTTTGTGTTTTAGCCTGCAGCCCATTCAGCAGCAGGTCCAGATCCTCGTTCTTTTTCAACAGTACCCCTAAAAACGGCATGTCCTGCTTGATCTTGCTGGGACTTATCCCCCCCACTACCAGAGCTTGAAGCCAGTCGATCAGTTCGCTGGTGCTGGGCTTTTTCTGGATGTTATTCAAGTTGCGCAGCATATAAAAGGTCTCCATAGCCTGTTCCAGCAGCCGCTTGTCCAGGTTGGGGTGGTGCACTCTAATGATGCGTTCCATCTCATCCGGTTCAGGGAAGGCGATATAATGAAATATGCAGCGGCGCAGGAAAGCATCCGGGAGCTCCTTCTCGGCATTGCTGGTGATGATGACGATGGGCCGGGTACGGGCGGTTATGGTTTCCTTGGTCTCCGGTATATAGTAACTCATCTGATCCAGTTCCCACAGCAAGTCATTAGGGAACTCCAGGTCGGCCTTGTCGATTTCGTCAATCAGCAGCACAACCTGATCATGGCTTCGGAAGGCCTCACCCAGCTTGCCGTGCTTGATATACTGCTTGATGTTGGATACGTCGTGGTCCTGGAATTGGCTGTCATACAGCCGCTGCACAGTGTCATAAACGTACAGACCTTCCTGAGCCTTGGTAGTAGACTTGATATTCCAGATGATCAATTGTTTGTCTAGGGCCTCAGCTATGCTCTGGGCCAGCATGGTCTTGCCGGTGCCCGGTTCGCCCTTAATCAATAATGGTTTGCCCAGTGCGATCGCGATATTGACGCTGTTGCGCAGCTCGTCGCTGACAATATATTGGGCTGACCCTTTGTATTGGGCCATTTTTGTCGCCATACTAATGTTTCCTCCTGTTCTCTGGCCGTAATTAACCAATATGAATGATAACAGAAACTGGATAGACCGTCAACGCACCTCAAAGCCGCCATTACCCGTAATGTTGGGTTTTTGCCAGGCCTTAATTCGGTCCTATATCCGGGCCGCCGAACGACCGGCCACATATCCGGTTGAAAAACAGGCCTGTAGGTTGTATCCTCCTGTATAGCCGTCTACATCCAGGATTTCCCCCGCAAAAAACAGCCCGGGCACCAATTTGGACTGCATGGTACGGGGATCAACCTCCTTGACATTCACTCCCCCGGCGGTTACTATCGCTTCGGCTATCGGTCGGGTGGCAGTGACGGTGAGGGTCAGGTGCTTGAGCAACTGACCCAGACCTTGTCTCTCCGCCCGGCTCACCTGATGACAGGGCTTGACCGGATCGATCCCGCTCAAATCGATCACCACCGGGACCAGCTTGGCCGGCAGAAGACCATCCAAGGCGTTCTTGAACAACTTGCGCGACTGCTGATTGAGATCCCGCTGCAGCCGCCCATCCAGTTTTTCCTCCGAGAGGGCTGGCTTAAGATCCAACTCTATCCGCACCGGCTTCCCTTCCTGATATAAATACTGGGCAATGTCACGGCTCATCGAAAGGATTATGGGCCCCGACAAGCCAAAATGAGTAAAGAGCAGTTCTCCAAAATCCTCGTTTATCTTTCGGTCCCGCGCATCGAAAGCAGTCGCCCTGGTATTTTTGAGAGCCAGGCCCTGCAATCGGCTCACCCAGGGTTCCGCTGCCACCAACGGGACCAAACCCGGGCGGGGCTCGACTATCTTGTGACCGACCGCTTCCGCCCAGCGATAGCCATCACCAGTCGAACCAGTACCAGGATAGGACAGGCCGCCGGTGGCGAGCACAACAGCACTGGCAGGCATAATCCCCTGTCCGGTATCAACACCAGCGATACGACCATCGACCACACGCAGACCCCGAACCTCGCAGCGGGTGATTACCCGAACTCCGGCCTCCCGCATGGCCCCAACCAGAACTTCAACCACCTGCCCGGCGTTGTCCGATTCTGGAAAGACCCGCTGACCCCTTTCCACTTTTACTTTGAGGCCGCGGCGGGCAAAAAACTCGATCAATTCCTGGTTGGCAAACTCGCTGAAGCAGCTGTACAAGAAACGTCCATTGCCAGGCATTCCCTTGATCAGACCGTCCCGGTTCACGGCGGCGGTCAGGTTGCAGCGGCCCTTGCCGGTAATGCTTAGTTTACGGCCTACCTTATCCTTTTTTTCCAGAATAGTCACCCGGTCTCCTGCTGCGGCGGCGCTTATAGCTGCCATCATCCCGGCCGGACCGGCCCCGATAACCACGATCTCTTTCACAACCTAATCCTCCCAAGTCAATAAACCCTTATTTAGGGACCAAATGCCCTGTCAGACCCTGTCAGCCTCCCTCAGCCATTTACAGCAACATCCAGGTGTTTGTTAAATGATCATCGATGAATTACAATAGAATGCGTATTCATTATATTGTAAAAGAAACGGGGGTATATGGAAATTGTCTCACTCTGCTCACGATAATCACGCCGCCCAGGTCCCGGCTGGACCAGCCCGGGTGCCCAGGTCCTTGTTTGTATTCATTTTGCTGCTCTTGGCGGGACTTTACTCATACGCAGCCTTCGTAGACAACCAATCGGCACCGGAAAAGACGGTTGATAGTTTTTACAAAGCCTACTTCAGTAAGGATTATGATACGGTGGCAGCCAACCTGAGCGTCTTTTGGTCGGTTCGCTTCCTGCCCGACCACCAGGACAAGACCCCGGCCCAACTCATGTCTGACCGCAGCCAGATAGAAAGTGAGATCGCTGCTGTGATTGCCGATATCGAGGCGGAAAACACCCTGCCCGAAGGCATCAGCATCAAAATACTGCAGGAATATACCAAAATCGGCACCAACAGCGCTCTGGTGGTTTATGACTTCCTGGAGAACGGACAGCCGACCAGCCGCGAGGCAGCCCTGCTGATCAATGAGAAGGGCCAGTTTCGCATATTCAACATGAGCCCCGTCGATGATAGTATGATGGAAGAGGTTAAAAACTTCGCCATCGATGATCTGGATGAAGGTTTCGCCAGCCTGCTGCAGCCC
>JAKJCH010000132.1 GCA_022706565.1 Bacillota bacterium
TCCCGATAATCTTGCCTTTAAACTTCTCCTTTACAGTCTGCTCCCCGGCTGGGGCATTGGTTCCGCCGCCCGAGCAGCCGGTCACGGCCAAAGCGCCCACCATAATCACAACCAACAACAGCATCATTTTTTTCCTTAGCAACAACTCGACCTCCCCTTTCTCATCTTGATTTTCCTAGGTTCTGGGTTATTCGGTCCAGGATCATAGCAATCACCACGATCGCCAGCCCGGCTTCAAACCCCATTCCGAACTTAAGTGTTTGTATGGCTCTCCAGACCACCCCCCCTAAACCTTTGGCGCCGATCATAGCGGCTATGACCACCATGGACAGCGACAGCATTATGCATTGGTTGATCCCGGCTAAAATAGTGGACCGGGCCAAGGGCAATTCGATTTTAAACAGCATTTGCAGAAATGTTGAACCAAACGATTTGCCCAGCTCGATCAATTCTTGTGGAACCTGCCTCAGGCCCAGGTCGGTGAGCCTTATAACCGGAGGCATGGCAAAGATTATGGTAGTGAGGACCCCGGGGACCACGCCCAGCCCGAAGAAGGGAATCGCCGGCAACAAATAGACGAAGGCCGGCAGGGTCTGCATGAAATCGAGAATCGGCGCGATGATATTATGGGCGGTCTGGTTTTTGGCGGAAAGGATGCCCAGCGGGATGCCGACGATCCCACATGACAGCACCGCCGTAAATACCATGGCCAACGTCTCCATCGTGACTGTCCATAACTGCACATTGTAAATGAAGAACAAACCGGCCAACGAGAAGATGGCCATTTTGCCCCCGGTCAACCACCAGGCCAGCAGTACCACCGCGATGATGAACAGCTCCGGCGGGATGCCAAGCAGAATCTCCTGCATTCCTTTAATGAAGTTTTCCATTTGGTCGGAGAAGGCTTGGGTGGACGGGCCCCAACGTGTCTGCAGAAAATCGATGGCCTGGTCAGTCCAGCGAGCCAGCGGTAAGCGCGGAATGCTATTCATGGCTGACCCTCCTTCCCCCAGCCAGACCGGCTATGACCGATCCCCGTACCAAAACGCCTTTTAGTTTACGCTGCTCGTCAATAACTGCCACCGGCACCTTGCAATAGGCCAGGGTGTCCATGATTTCGGCCAGCATAGTGTCAGGTGAGGCAGTAGGCATGTTGTGCCGGATGATACTATCTAACTCCCGGATTCCCTTATCAACCAGATCGGAGGCCTCCTCGGCCTGGACATATCCCTGCAGATGCCCGGCCCGGTCGGTGACGAATATGGTGGACAAACCGTGTCTTTCCATGTGGCTTAGGGCAGTTAACGGCCCGTCTTTTGGGTAGGCCACGGCACGAGGCTTGACCATCACGGTCGAAGCGGTCAAGGCTCGGGAGCGGTTGACGTTTTCCACGAAACGGGCCACGTAATCACTTGCCGGGGAAAGGAGTATGTCTTCCGGACTGCCTATCTGCACGATACGGGCGTCCTTCATCAGCGCTATCCGGTCCCCGACCTTCAAAGCTTCGTCAAGATCGTGGGTAACAAACAATATGGTCTTCTGCAGCTTCTGCTGAATGTCCAGCAGTTCATCCTGCATATCCTGTCTGATCAGAGGATCCAAGGCACTGAAGGGCTCATCCATAAGCAGAATGTCCGGATCTGTGGCCAGCGCGCGGGCAATTCCGACCCGCTGCTGCATGCCGCCGCTAAGGCTGTCCGGGTAGGAGTCCTCCCATCCCTTCAATCCCACCAGTTCCAGAGCCTGGGTCGCTTTTTCCTGCCGAATCGGGCGGCGCAGGCCCTGTACTTCCAGGCCATACGCGATATTGTCCAGAATAGTGCGATGGGGCAGCAGGGCGAATCGCTGAAAGACCATGGCGATTTTCTCCTGGCGCACCTGCTCCAGCCGACGGGATGACATTTGATTGATGTCTTCTCCATCGATCAATATCTCACCGGCGGTGGCTTTGATGAGGCGATTGACACAGCGCAGCAGGGTAGACTTGCCACTGCCGGAAAGGCCCATAATGACGAAGGATTCGCCCTGTTCGACGGTGAAACTGGCGTCTCGGACGCCAACCACTTGTTTGGTCTTTTCCCGTATTTCCTGGTTGCTGGCTCCATTGCGCAACATTTGCATTGCTCTATCGGTGTTGTGCCCATAGATTTTGGTAAGATTTTTTATTATGACTTTTTCCAATACTTACTCCACCTTCATTGCTGGCTTTATGGATAAACGGAAATAGCCCGTATGCATAGCGCATACCGGCCCGTTGGTTAAATGGGTGCTTTTTAGAATGAATATGTGCGCGGCTAAGCTGGAAAAAGGGAATGCCCTTCAATGCAGTATTTTCCGGCGGTTTTTTGGAATGAGAAGGATCCCCCATTCTCCCCCATTTGAGCGCTGGCGAGGTTAGCTGACGGATTCGGGCTGTGGGTGTCCCTACCAGTGAACTGGATTCACCCCAATAATGGTTCCCCCGCTCCCGGCTTATCGGCCGGGATTTAGCTTCGAGAATGGCCGATTTAGTTTAGTTATATTGGTTATTATCTGTATATCCACTTGTAATCCTAACCCAAATATGTGAAATCGGACAAATGGATTAAACATAGATGAGGCGTTTTTCCCGGCCTTCTACTACTGTGACATGACTTTAAGGCCATTATTCGGCCATTTCCTGCCGTTTCCGACTTTAAGGCGCCCGAAACATAGGCCTCGCGGGGCATGGGGACGGTTCTTCTGCCCTCCATTTAGTAGACAAGTACTGATGCGGACCGCCTACTACATACAAAAAGGAAGCAAGAGCACCTTCCCCTTGCTTCCAAACCCGATACTTGACCCCAAATAACTTGGGGACAGGCCCCAAGTTATTGCGCCGGTTATTTGCGCCAAAACAGCTTGCTGCCGGCCTTATCCGCGATATTGAACTCGATCATCTTCTCCAGCAATGAAAAATCCACCGGCCGATCCCATGGCAGGCGCATCAGCATCTTGGAGTGCTCATAGCCAGCCTGCCTGATCTCATCGGAGAAATGATCGATGCCGGCTTTTTCCGGGGAAACCGCCAGATGGTGTTTGGCCACGCTGAAGCCGATAATGAAGGTGCCGTGATCGGTAAACATGGGTTGATTCCAAGCTATCCTGGGCACCAACTGCGGAAATCTCTTCAATACCCAACTCAAGGCCTCTTCCGTCCGGGCCCGCTGCTGGGGGTCTTCGATAGCCGACAGAAATTCGGCAAATACTTCCATATTTATTTCCCCTTATATTCGGGTTGGCGTTTCTCCAGGAAGGCGGTCATCCCTTCTGTTTGGTCCTCGGTGGAAAATAGGCCTGCCCAGGTTTTCAACTCGTATTTCAGGCCCGAGTTCAGATCCACATCCTCCCCGTAATTCACACAGTCCTTGATCGCTTTCATGGCCAGCGGTGCTTTGGACGCCAGCCCGACGGCGATTTTGCGGGCTTCTTCCATCAGTTGCTCCTTGGGTACCACCGCATTGACCAGCCCGATCCTCAATGCCGTGTCAGCATCGATGTTTTTGCCGGTCATCAGCAGGTACCGGGCCCAACCGGAGCCGACTATGCGGGTCAGGCGCTGCGTCCCTCCCCCGCCAGGGATGATGCCCAGGTTTATCTCGGGCTGCCCCAACTGGCTGCCTGCGGACGCAATACGTATGTCGCAGACCATGGCAAGTTCGCATCCTCCGCCCAGGGCAAGTCCGCCGATGGCCGCGATCACGGGTCGATCCAGGCGGTATATCTTATCGAAAGTAGTTTTGCAGTTTTCCACGAATCTCTCCGCCTGCATCGTGCCCATAGTCGACATGGCCTGTATGTCGGCCCCGGCCGCAAAGACCCTGGTCCCCCCGGTTATAATGACGGCCTTGATCTCCGCGTCAGCGATAATGGCATCCATGGCCTGGTCCAACTCGGCGATCAACTCCTCATTGATAGCATTGTAAGTCTTGGGCCTATTCAGGGTAATAATGGCTATCCCGTCTTCCTTGACAAATAGCAACGTGTTAAATTCCATCTGTCATTCCCCCTTTTTGTTTTAGGTCCCCGGGCATCATTGCGTTGGTCTGCAACGCATGGCACTGCAGAGTCTGCCCCCCTGCCGGCTTGTCCGCCCGCTCTGTGAGTCATCGATTAACATCCGATACCAGTCTCTGGTTTTATTGTCGGCAATTTGGAGATTGACTGTCAACAAACCCCCATCTTTTTTCGAAGTCTCATGGGAGTCCTTCTTTAAGACATGATAGCGTGGCAAAAGAATCGTCCCCACGCCTCGCTACTGCCAGCCCGCTCGTTCGGCAATCAACCGGGCAAAATTTCTAGCCAGTTTTTGAATCTGCACTATAATGTGTTTTTCACAGTCCAGCAGTTTGTTTTCCACGAAAAATCGTTCATCCCAATCGAGACTGGCGATATCTCTGTTGGCAGTCGGGTTGATATTAACCGAGTTTTCCCAAAACACTCCGCCCACGTTGTAGAATCTCCTGTGGGCTTCCGCGATCATATACTCGATATCGGCCTTATTCAGCAGGGATGAAAGCACGTAAACATCAGCCGGATTTTTAAAAACGACTTCGTCCATGTAGACCTTGATATCCGAGTGCAATTCCTGAAAACTTCTGCCTGCTATATAGATGGTGCTCAGGCCCCTTATTACGGTAGGATGATTAATCACGTAGATGGTATCGGATTTGACTTTTTGAGTGTAGTCCTTATCACAGAGCAGTCTTATCAATTCTTTTTGAAAAGTGGTTTTGCCCGTCCTATCGTCACCTATAAGCAGGTATAACCATCTTGATAACATTTGATGACTCACCTCTATTATATTCTGGCATTGAAATGAATGCCTTGAACATTAGGAATACACCGCAACAATGGCACAAGCGTAATGCGATTAACTCGACCGTAATGTTTGTTCCTTACTGCATTATATGTGTCAATAGATGTAAAATTACCAACCTATCGACACGGTCCTAAAACCATTTCCTTAATCGGGCCAGAATCTCGGCCTTGCTCTCGGCCGGCAGCTGTTTAAAATCCAATGATAAGACGCCAAACAGGAAGTCCA
>JAKJCH010000133.1 GCA_022706565.1 Bacillota bacterium
AGAAAATGGGGATGCGTTCCTCCCAGACTTCCGATCTCTATTTCAAGGATTGCCGAATTCCCAAGGAAAACATCATAGGCAAGGAAGGCCAGGGGTTGAAGATTGCTATGAACGGGTTTGACCATGGCCGGGTAGGCATCGCCGCACAAGCGGTGGGTATTGCTCAGGCGGCCTTGAATGAAGCCATAGCCTACTCCAAGCAGAGGGTTCAATTCAATAAGCCTATCGCCAAACAGCAACAAATCCAGTTCTGGATTGCCGACATGGTGACCGAGGTGCAAGCGGCCCGTTTGCTGACTCTGCAGGCAGCCTGGCTCAAGGACCAGGGCAAGCCTTTCTCAAAGGAAGCGGCTATGGCCAAGCTATATGCCTCTGAACTGGCGGTGCGGGTCACCAACAAGGCGGTCCAGATTCATGGCGGCTATGGTTACTGTAAGGGAATAAAGGTGGAACGCCTCTATCGCGACGCCAAAATAACTGAGATTTATGAAGGCACTTCCGAAGCGATGCGGATGGTGATCGGGGGCAGCGCCCTGCGTTAAAGATCGAAGACGCTTGAATGGTATGCATAATATACTGGCGGACGTTAAGCAGCAGCGCGGAAGCCAGTATATTTATGTATGACGCATATCGGCAAAATGGAATTTTCCAGTGGGCACCCTGCTCTGTAGGCGAACCAGAATTCCAGAATACGAGGATCAAGTTTAGGCCAGACCTACCCCTACTTGCGGGGGCAGATCTGGCCACTATAATTATTCTTCTTATTTCCCTACTCCACCGGGCGGCATTCGTTTATCCCCACCGTGAAGAATGTGGCCGAAACCTGTTCGTTCCAAACGATGAACCGCCGCGCCTCCTCAGCATACGCGTAACCATAAACATCCAGCACTGTTTTGGGAGGTATGAAGATGGTCTTGGTTACCAGCATATCCCGCTCGAGCTTCTTGATGATTACCTCTGTCCGACCTACTGTCGCAACTTTGAATAACACGATAACCGCCACCTTTCACATCGATCCTCATCACTAGACACGGGACATAGATATCAGTACTGTTTGCAATCACCACATGGCGGTCAGAATTCCGTCATCAAAGAAGAAAACCGAATCCACATATTCGTATTCATAGACCCATAACTCGAACTGGGAGAACCTGGTCTTGGTGGGGGTGATTATATCAGCTTTCCTAAGGGTCTGGACCAGCAGCATCTGGTCGGTCATGCCGGCCCACGGTGTCTCCCCTCTCAGCTTGGTCCAGGTTTCCGCAGACCAATTGAACATGGAACGCGGATCCTTGTCAAGCACCGCGTACACCGTCTTATTGTCCGGTTGGAGCAGGGCTCCCAGTAAATCAAATACCGGTATCAATCCGCTGTACTGATCATTAATGGTGACTTTGAAGATGGCATCGGTGTTCTTGATGACCATGCCATCGGTCAGCGTTTTGTCTTTGATGTTGATCAGTTCGGGATTGGATGCTGCCCCCATGCTTCGCCAGGTATCCAGATCAAAAAATTGTTCACTGATGTTTACCTTGACATAGTTGCCGGTATAGTTGCTGTCCGATAATACCCCGGTCTTAAGCGGAGCAAAGCTGACGGGATCATAAAAGAGGCTGTTGTTGTTGGGGCCAGTTACCAAACTGAGGTCGATCCAGTAGGTTCGACCGCTGAAAGGTGACTGCTGGAACCAGCCAGTGCCATAACGAGCTATGTCAAAATCAGCCACGTTAGGCACCAATCGTCCATCGGCGCTATACAGGGTAACGAATTTAACCTCGTGGTTTTTGCCCGTGTAACGAATATCGGCAGTCTTGACCCCATTAATATACTTGGCTTCATACTCTTTATAAGGCTCCACCCTTTCGAAGCCATCATAACGCCATTCTTCGATGTCGGAACGACTGATAAGGATGAGGTTGGAATCACCTACCCAGACTACGTTATATCCCAGTGCCTCGGACAGGAAACGCAGCGGGATCATGGTCCTTCCGTTTATGATCGAGGCCGGAACCTCAAGAGTCTTGGCCTGGCCATCAACCAGAGCCTGGTCGCTGCCTATTGTAAAAGATATGGTCGTGTCGTCGCTGGTCCCGGTAGCCGTGCGGGTCTCCTCATCCCAGTGAATGGTGAGTCCCAGAGTGGAGAATATGGTTCCCATCGGCACCAGGGTCCGGCCATTGACTATCTGAGGATTGGTGTCGAACACTAGTTGCTCCCCGTCGATATTGACCCTGATATAGGGGTATTTCTGGTAATCCACATTTTCGAACACCATGGTTTCGCCGGCTTCTTGTGCAGATATGTACGGCGCCGGAACCATTACCAAACCTATCAACGCAATTATGGATATGATTAGTGCCAGGCTTCTGTTGAACATCCTATCCCTCCTTTAAATATTTGCCCTTCCAACTGGAAAGGCAAAGGGCCGCTACTCTTCCTGTCCTGTCCTGGTTGTAACCAATCCATTACGGCAGCAAATGAAACGACCCCATCGACTGAAAAAATATGACAACTTGTGTAATCCTATTTTAACATATTCTACAAATAATTCCTTCGGCTATGGCTGTAATGCTGTCAGTCGAACAAAGTTAAGAATCCGGGGAGATAATAATGGAAAAGAGAAGCGATAGCGAACTGGTCAGTCCATAGCCCACGAAATTGTCTCCTGACCAGTAAAAAGACAGGATATTGGCCCTAATATATGAGTAGAAATTCGAATAAGTGCGATGTATACTGTATCAATACCAAATTTTCTTAGGACTTGGAGACTGTCCGATGGGGCGGACTTAAATAAACAAATAGGCAGGATACAAGCAATGAAAGTAATCATTGTGGGGGCCGGCAAAGTGGGATTCAGCATGGCTCAGCTGTTGTCGGCCGAGAATCACGATGTGACAGTTATCGAACCCTCCTCGGAGCGGGCTCAGATTATGGAGAATGCTCTGGATATCCAGGTTATCACCGGCAGTGGTTCGTCCGTAGCGGACCTCAAAGCAGCCGGCGTGGATCAAGCTGATATGCTGCTGGCGGTCACGGAAATGGATGAACTAAATATGGTCTCCTGCATGCTGGCCAAGCAATACGGTACCAAGACCACAGTAGCTCGGGTCCGCAATCCAGAATACCTGGAGATCAAGGATCTGTCCTTCAACCAGAGGATGGGAATTGACCTGATAATAAACCCGGAGCGGGTAACCGCCCGTGAGATCGCTGCCATTATTCGTAATCCGGAGGCCTTGAATGTTGAGTTCTATGCTGATTACAAGATCAAATTGCTGGAACTGGAAGTGAAGCCGGCCTCTCCCATTGCCAACAAGAGGTTGTGCGATTTGGACTCCTCTCTTCCTTATAATATTGTCGCCATTGTCCGCAGCCACACCATCCTGGTACCCAGTGGTCAGGATGTATTGCTGCCCGGTGATCACATTCACCTGATGGCCCGCGCTGCGGATATGAAGGCGGTGGAAAGCCTGCTGGGGTTCCATTCCCATAAAGTAGAACATGTGACCATATTGGGAGGAGGCCGGACGGGTTTCTACCTGGCTCGCATCCTGGAAGACGATATGCCGTCAGTCCATATCAAGATAATCGAAAAAAACCTGGCCCGGGCCCAGAAAATATCGCAGCGTTTGAAGCGCACCCTGGTGATTCATGGTGACGGCAGCGATTCAGAGTTGTTACAAGAAGAGAGTATCGGCGCTTCAGATGTGGTGGCGGCTATTACCGATGATGACAAGGTTAATCTGCTGTGTGCGCTGATTGCCAGGAATCTTGGAGTTAAAAAGACCATTTGTCAGGTAAAACGCAACGAAATTCTTCCTCTGGCTGAACAGATCGGTCTCGATACTATACTAAACCCCCGTCAGCTCACCGCCGGGGCGATACTCAAGTATATGCGGGTGGGAAACATCATCTCGGTTACCCTGTTCGGTGAACGGGCCGAAATGCTGGAACTTAGTGCTCAACCGGGGGCAATCGTGCTGAGCAAACCGCTTAAGGATCTCAATTTCCCTAAAGGCTCCATGATCGGAGCAGTACTGCGTGATGATCAGGTCATAATCCCTGACGGCAATTTCCAGATTGCGGCCAATGATCGCCTGCTGGTCTTTTCACTGGAAAAAGGTATTCACAAGATCGAGAAACTTTTCCGGGGCGGAGGTAAATCTTGATTAGGCCAGCGGTTGTCCTGGGCTACCTGGGACGGATAATCCTTATCATCGGCATCGCTATGCTAAGCTGCCTTACCTGGTCGGTGCCCTATCAGGAACCAGAGACCATCCCGATTCTGTTGGCGGCAGCAATTACCATAGGGTGCGGGTTGCTATTGTACCTCTCCTTTTCCAAGAGCAGTCCGATAAACTTCCGGGAGGGCTTTTTGCTGGTAAGCCTGGCTTGGATCGTGGCCTCTGTTTTTGGTTCCCTGCCCTACATGTTTTCCGGTTATCTGCCCTCGTTTTTTGATGCTTTTTTTGAGACCGTGTCCGGATTTACCACCACCGGTGCCACCGTCGTCAGCGATGTGGAGGCCTGGCCCAAAGGACTTTTATTCTGGCGCAGTCTGACCCAATGGCTGGGCGGAATGGGGATAATAGCTCTTTTTGTGGCAGTTATCAATACCTTGGGCTCACGGGCCAAACAACTGTTCAAGGCTGAGGTTCCTGGTCCGGTTTCCGACATATTGAGTCCGCGGATAAGGGAGAATGCCCGGATATTGTGGATCACCTACCTAGTCCTGAGTATATTGTGCGCCACCGCCTATTATATCTTCGGTATGGACGCTTTCGACGCTATTTGCCATACCTTTACGACCTTGTCGACCGGTGGATTTTCTACCAAGAATAGCAGCATCGGTTTCTTCACCAATCCGTGGCTGCAATGGTCGGTGATCCTGTTCATGTTTCTGGGCGGGGTCAATTTTGCCCTCCATTTCTTTTGTTTCAAGAAGCGCAATCCTTTGGTCTATTTGAAAAACGCCGAGTTCCGATTATACAGCCTTATCATCATCGTGGCTTCCCTGCTGGTCTTTGTGAATCTTCAGGATAAATGGGCG
>JAKJCH010000134.1 GCA_022706565.1 Bacillota bacterium
ACCTGCCCCGGCTTTTCTTAAAATATATAGTTTTCCAGCTGATTTTATTACTGACCAATGGAGATAAAAAAAAAGGAAGGCAACAAACCTTCCATTTTATGTGCTGCACAACCAACTATCATCGCAGATGATTTAATAACGTGTTCCGTATTAACGCAGCTGTCAGCCTTTCTTACCGGACTTATTTAAACTCGTAATCAGCATCCAAGGTATCGTCCCGGGCTTTCTTTACTACCTTGTAATACACTCCATCCGGCAATATATAGCGGGTAAACTCCAGAATCCGGTCGATAGACAACAACAGGTCCACTGGTCCATCCCAATGCGACAGGAGAATGTACCGGTCCACACTGTTCAGGAATCGCTTCAAGACCAGGGCGGCCAGCAGCAGGTCGTCCACCTGGCCCAGCAATGGAATGACATCCGGTAAAAAATCCAGAGGATATAGCATGTACCCGACTGTCCCCAGCAATATTGCCTTTTCACTAGCCTGAACCCTTTTATCAGCAATCAACCGATATAGAAGCTTGACGAAGTTGGGTATCAACAACAACGCGTTGCGGGCCATCTCTTGCATGGATTCATCCTGGTTGCGGCTCTTCATGGCTGCACTCCTTTCCAGTCTGTCTAAAAAACCAACTTTTTACCTCTGATGTTTACCCCCAATATCAAACCGACAGCGATCATATTGGTCAACATATTACTGCCCCCATAGCTGACAAACGGCAGCGGTATACCAGTTACCGGCATCAACCCGATGCACATGCCGATGTTTTCAAAAATATGAAATAACCACATGGCGATTATTCCTGACACAATCAAGGTGCCGTACAATTCCCTTGACTTGCTGCTGATTATCAGCGCCCGGAACAACAGCAGAGCATAAAGGAATAACAACAGCGAGGCCCCTATGAAACCCAACTCCTCGCCGATCACGGCATAGATAAAATCGGTATGGTGTTCGGGAAGGAAGTTCAACTGTACCTGGGTCCCATTGAACAATCCAGTGCCGGTAAGGCCACCCGCGCCGATAGCGATAAGGGACTGGATGGTATTCCAGCCGGCCCCCCGACCACCCTTCCCATCTTGATAGGGATCGATGAACACCGCTAATCTTTTGATCTGGTAATCATCCAGAGGCAGCCACATTCCGTATTGGAAATGGAGGAACAGCCACAGCGCGATCACACCCACAAACCCTATAATGAGGCTGCCTAGCAAACGGGAGTTGGCCCCGGCCATATACATCATGACCACCGTAATCACCAGGTAAACGAGAGCTGTTCCCAGATCAGGCTGCATCAGTATAAGGATGACCGGCAACCCCATATAAGCGAAACAGGGCAGGAACTGGCTTAACGAGTTTAATTCACCCTTACGCCGCCCCAGAAAATCAGCAAAGGCAATGATGAGCAGGATTTTGGTGAATTCCGCCGGCTGTAGCGGGGGCAGCCCCCCGATCGAGATCCAGCCAGTAGTTCCCCTGACCTCGGTCCCGAACACTAGTACCAGGACCAGCATAAGAATGGCCGCTCCATAAATATACAGGCTGTATTGCTGTAGCAAGGTGTAATCAAAATATAAAATGAACACTGCCAGTGCAATGCCTACCGCCAGAAAAAAGGCCTGTTTCTTCAGATAATAATAGGGGTCACTGGTTATGCCGAAACCGGCACTGGTCATTATCAATAACCCAAACGCCAGGATAAGTACCAGCACGCCCACGAAGTACCTATCTATGAGCTTTATGCGCTTGTCATTCATGGGTAAACCCTCCGGGTTCATTATAAGGGCAGCCAATTTGTAATGTCCAGAGGGCAAAAACAGGAGAGGATGGGCAAGGCCGGCAAATCATGGTCTGGCCGCCAAAAAGAAGCAACCCCCTAATTTCGAGGGTTGCCTCCGTGCATACAGGGTTATCAGCTCGGGTTCAAATGTTGACTGCCCGTTTCAGGCTGCGTACTGGGATATTGGCGATCAAAGCCATAGTATCATCCTCGTTTTCGAGGTTTACAATCAGACTCTCTACATCGATGTCCATATACTGCTGGATTACTTCGATGAGATCTGTCTTCAGAGCACTTATCAGTTCCGGTGACACGGTGCTGCGATCATGAATGAGGACCAATCTTAATCGCTCCCGGGCCACGTCTTTGCTGGATGAATCCTTATTGAATAACTTCGAGATAAAATCGATCAAGGTCAACCCTCCTTCCATTAACGAGCCAGCTTCAGCATCCGTATGAATCTGGTCATTATGTTATCGTTATCTTCCAACGTATACATGGTAATCTTTTCGCCGGTGACCCGCCTAGCTATACGACGGTAGGCCTCTCCGGCCAAGGAACCGTTACCCATTACCACTGGTTCTCCTCGGTTGGTTGAAATCACTATCGATTCATCCTCGGGCACCACTCCCAGCAATTCAATAGCCAAGATATCGATGATATCCTCTATGTCCATCATGTCACCTTTCTTGACCATTTTGGGCCGGATGCGGTTAATAATCAACTGGGCGTCCCTCAGCCCCGCCGCCTCCAGTAGTCCCACGATCCGATCCGCGTCCCGGACTGATGAGACTTCCGGTGTGGCTACTACAATGGCGGAATCGGCTCCGGCAATGGCATTCTTAAACCCCTGTTCAATACCGGCTGGGCAATCCACCAGAATATAATCAAATTCCTGGCGCAGTTCATTAGTCAGATTTCGCATTTGATGGGGGGTTACGGCAGTCTTGTCCTTGGTTTGGGCGGCAGGCAGCAGACATAAACTATCAAAACGCTTGTCCTTGATCAAAGCTTGCTTCAGGCGGCAGCCGTCATTGACCACATCGACGATATCAAAGACTATCCGGTTTTCCAGTCCCATCACCACATCGAGATTCCTTAGTCCGATATCGGTATCCACCAACACTACTTTTTTATCCAACATCGCCAGGGCAGTTCCCAAATTGGCGGTGGTGGTAGTCTTGCCTACCCCCCCCTTGCCGGAAGTAATAACCAGAACTTTGCCATTCATAGTTCAAGCCTCCTAATTATATTTTCATTTTTTCTATAACCACTCGACCGGCTCGGATGCGAGCCATTTCGGGACTTCCTACCTCCACAGTCTCGCCGTCCGGGGCGCGGGTTATATGTTCTGCAATCCGCAGCTGGGTGGGATTCAATCGGAAGGCGGCGATCAACGCTTCCTCATCGCCCAATGCCCCGGCATGTGCTACCCCCCGCAAAGCTCCCATAACCAATATACTGCCGCCGGCTATGACCTCGGCGCCTGGATTAACGTCCCCCAGCACTACAATGTTACCTCGGGTGAAAAACTTCTGCCCTGAGCGCAGATTACGGTTCATCATTACCGTGTCACCTCCCTGGAGGAACTGGTGGCTGTCCAGGGGCACCCGGTGGGGCACCTCGCTCGGCTTGTTTTTCTGGCTGTACATCAATTGCTTGAGACTCAGACCATACAGCTTTACTATGTCCTCCAGTTCGCGCAGCTGTTTCTCGGTCAGTCTCATCATCCCGATGTCAATGCACACCTCATCTTTATGGCCAAAATCCCCTATCAGGTTCAGACTCTGTTCCAATTGCTGTTTCATTTCCTCCAGGTTGTCGTAAGCGCGCAGATCGATAACCAGTTGGTGGTCCGCTCTGCTGGCAGCTACATCTACGGGCATAAGGAGGCCTCCTCTTCTTAATTAGGTAATCCGCAAATACCTCTAACAACTTCTATTTACTGAATTTATTTCCTTTGATGAAAAATAAAAAGATAGGGGGGATCATGGCTGATCTCCCCTATCAGGGTCGCTCCTTCCCAAAAAAATTAGTGCAATTTTCGACAATACAGCAGCGACTAAAGCTGCGTCAATGCGACCTTCTCCAACTCAACATCATTTTGATTGGACCGGCCATCGGAAAGCCTTGTACTGCCTGGTGCGAACCGCGGCTAATCCTGTGATTGGGCGGCAGCGGACGCAGCGACTATAGCTGAATAATGGTCCTGGATTCCGAAATATTGCTCGAAAACATCCTTAGCTACCAAACCGGCCGATTCGCTGCCGTGCTGGCCGTATTCAATGACCCCTGCGAATGCCACCTGGGGATTATCGACCGGGGCAAAAGCTACAAAGACGCCATGGAATTCATTCATAATACTGTCACCCACCCGGTTGGTCTGGGCGGTACCGGTTTTGGCCCCTACTTGAATGTCGGCGGGAAAACCATTGAACAGGAACGTCGCCGTTCCTCCCGGCTGGGTCACCCGCAGCATGGCCCGCCTGGTTTCAGCCATGGTATTGGCGGAAACTGAAACCCGGTGAATCAATTCAGGCTTGATCTCCCGTATTACTTGCTGGTCGGGAGAGGTTATCTGCTTCACCAGGTGGGGCCGCATCAAATCGCCGCCGTTAGCAATGGTGGCAATGTAATTGGCCAGGTTGATGACGGTATATTGGTTGGCCCCCTGTCCGATGGACATGTTGAAGGTGTCGAAGGGCTGCCAGGTGGTGTCAAAATTGTAGTCGATCTGATATTGGGCTTCCAACTGGGCTTTTTCATTCTGCAGCTTTTTCTCAAGCTCTCTGGCCTGATCTGGACTACTCTCCTGCAGCAATTGCGTATATTTTTCCTCCAACTGTTTGCGCAACTGGTCATACTTGCGGTCGATCAAGAGAGCATTCAGTTCCCGCTTCCATTCCGGGGTTGGCACCAGTCCCTGGGCTTCGTAAGGTAGGTCAATGCCAGTTCTCTGACCCAATCCAAAGTCCTGGGCTACCTGTATCATAGCTTCCTTTCCGGCCCGGCGGGCCATCTCCTGGAAATAGACGTTGCAGGACTTGGCCATGCCGCTATAATAATTGAGGTTGCCATGGACCCCGGTACACTGTATATAAGGGGCGATCCAATACCGGCCCTGGCAGTTGACATAATCGTTCAAAGGATTCATGGTCCCGCTTTCCAAAGCGGCCATGCCGGTAATTGGTTTAAATGTGGATCCGGGA
>JAKJCH010000135.1 GCA_022706565.1 Bacillota bacterium
CTGTTCCTCGCATCTTTCTTTGATGTCCAGAATCCACTGCTCCTGTATTGGGCGAGCACCTGGACCGCTCTCCCCACCCACGATAGCCCAGTCAATACCTTCCAGGTCGGGATCTGGTATTGGCCCGATCAAAGGCTCAAAAGAGATGAATTTAACTGTTGCCGGGGTTTCCCGCAAATCGTTAATCCTATATGTATAATCGTCACTCTCAACCGTTACGCCCTGCCAGATATTACTGGTCCAATTGAGGTCTGGCGCCAGCTCAGAGAGGCGCTTCGATCGCTTGGTCAAGACCTGGAACGTATGCCACGATGCCCGGTTCATCATAGTAAACACCCTATGGATAAACTCAACCGGCACATTTTCATGAAACAAATCGGACATCGAGTTGACAAATATCAGAGATGGAATCCTGATTTTTAGTGGTTCGTCCAGGCAGTATTCATGTAAGGTCACATCGAATCCATTCCGGTATTTTTGGCTGCCCATGGCTTTCAGCCGGGCGGCCATTTTGGCTGCATAGCAGTTTTGGCAGCCACTTGATATCTTGCTGCAGCCGGTAACCGGATTCCAAGTGCGTTCAGTCCATTCGATCTTAGATTTGCCACCCATATCATATACCCCTTGCCGGAAATATTACCCGTGTTGTATCGCTAAAACTTGTTTGACCTTTATAAGGGCGACGCTTACTTGCTGGTGGATCAGCAACGATTTTGCCGGTAGCTTCCATTTTAATGAGTACGTCTTTATAGTTTCTCTTAATATAGGGTTTACCTATATTGTGTTGTTCGTAAATTTGTTGCATAGTCAATGTTAGACCTGCATACTCCTCCAAAAGCATTTCTTCCAGATCATCTAACGGCCGGGATAATTCAAACAAAATGGGCCAATGGACTTAACCAATGATTGGTCCTTCGACTCTTCAAAGAATAGATCGCGTTCCATTGATCGAATCCGTGTGACGCCGAGCTTGTTTCATTGAGGCATGGGCGAGGCAAAAGAACCGTCCCCATTCCTCGCTTTGTATAATCATTGGTTATTTGACCTATAACGACAATATTTGCTAGTATTATTCAAATTAAAGGAGTCGTGTTGTGATTTTTGATGTCCACATTCATGAGAAAACATATTCCAGTGACAGCGCCATCGGCTTGGAAGAAATCGTCGTCGAGGCTCGCCGTAAAGGCTTGGACGGGATATGCATAACTGACCACGAGAGCAATGGTATGGCCAGCCTGGCGCACGAATACTGGCAGGACTGCGGTTTCCCGGTCTTGGTAGGGGCAGAAATCCTGACTTATGAAGGCGACATACTGGTTTTCGGTCTGCAGAGACTGCCCCGGTACAAGCTGCACGCGCTGGATCTCTTGAACCTGGCAAGAATCAATGGCGGAGTCGGCATCGCAGCCCATCCTTATCGCAACAATGGGCGAGGGTTGGGTAACCGGGTAAAAACCCTGCCGGGGCTGTCCAGTTTCGAAGTTTTGAGCGGCAGAACCGAGCACCCCAATAATATGAAAGCCATTCAGGCAGCGCTTGAATTAGGCCTGACTGGATGCGGAGGGAGTGATGCACACGAACTGCACGAAGTGGGCAAGTTCGCAACTTATTTCCCGGATGTAATCTCCACTGAAAATGATTTTCTAACCGCAGTGAGATTGCACCGGCATGCACCGGTTTACTTCGATCAAGGCAAATACAAACTATTGGAGGGAGAGTGGCGGTATACATATGAATAGGAAGAAATGGCTTGCTCTGGTAATGTCTCTAGTTATGCTGTTCGGTTTGGCGGGCTGCAGCAAGAGTGCGGACACCACCAAGGAGACCACCGCCTACGTCGGGCAGGATTGGTCCTCCGACAACTACAACGAATCCCTAAAAAATACTGTATTGAACCTCTACGGTGTGTCCGATATAGTCAGGCCTACCCTGGATGCGTTCGAACAGGACACCGGTATCAAGGTTGAGCATCTGACCCTGCAGAACGCTGAGATCCTGCAGCGCCTGATCAATGAGGGCCAGGCTGGCGTGTCCATCGCCGACATATGGTGGACCGGCGGCGCCGATACCTTTATCGATGGCGCCCAGAAGGGCCTCCTGATTCCCTACAAATCGCCCAGCGGCGAAGTTTTGGCAGACAACATGAAGGATGCCAATGGCTACTGGCACGGCACTTCCCTGACTATTGTCAACTGGGTAGTCAACAAGGATCTGGTAGCAAAAAAAGGTCTGAAAATGCCGGAAACCTGGGATGATTTACTGCAGCCCGGTCTGAAGGGAGAAGTATCGATGCCCAATCCGGCTTCCTCTGGAACCGCTTACAATGTAATAACCTCAATGCTCGAGGTCAAAGGCGAAGAAGCCGGCTGGAAATATCTTGAGCAACTGATCGGACAAATTCCTTTCTTCCCTGCCCGGGGAAGTGATCCAGCCAATCTAGTCGTACAAGGCGAAGCCATTGTAGGCATCAACGCCAGCAACGGGGATCGGGACCTGGAAATGAACAATGCTCATATCGCACTGGTCTATCCCAAAGATGGAACCGGGTGGTGGCCACAACCGGTGGCCATAGTCAAAGGAACGAAGAACGAGCAGGCAGCGAAGGTTTTTGTGGATTGGCTTTTGTCCAAACGTGGCATGGAGGCCATCGCTAAAGACCGTAATGCTGCTGTAGCGAGGTTAGATGTGGCTCGGCCGGAAGGTATCATCGATATCAATACCATCAAGCTCTTTGCCACCGACTTCAAAGCGAATGCGGAAAAAAGGGATACGATTCTGGCTGAATGGGCCAGACTCATGGCAGCCGCCGGTAGATAGACAATAACGGTCACCGGGGAGTCAGGATAGAAATTGCATTCTGGCTCCCCGTTTATTGTGTTTGATACAACGGGGATGGGGAAATGGGGTCAGGTATGCGACGATACGAGAGTCTGCTATTCAAATTATTCTACTTCCTACTGTCTGCTACTATCCTCTATTTCATCGTTGCACCGGTAGTCAGCGTGTTTGTCTATGGCTTGACCTCGGCTGACGGTGTTGGCCTTTCCGAACAGATATTACCTAGAGTATGGCGACACATGAAGAACAGCCTGTTGGTGGGCGGCACAGTCACCTTACTTGCCACCGCCTTCGGGCTGTTTGCATCTCTGGCACTATGGCGCCTCCGCTTCGTCGGGCGAGGCCTGATGAGGATCTTGGTACTTATGCCTCTAATAAGTCCACCATTTGTGGGTAGTGTAGCCTTCATCATGCTTTTCGGCAAGAGGGGCTTGATCACCCACACGCTGCTGGGATTCGAAGTCAGTCCTTACGGATTTTATGGAATCGTTACCATGCAGACCATCGGTCTGGCCACTCTGGCTTACCTGGTCATTTCCAGCGCCATCCAAAAAACCGATGTCACCCATGAGGATGCGGCCCGCAGCTTGGGCGCCAGTGAGGCGCAAATATTTCGCACTATAACCCTGCCCTTGATGGTGCCTGAGATTACCGTCGCGGCCATGCTGGTATTTCTAGCTTCCTTATCGGATTTCAGTACTCCCATCATTATCGGCGGAGGCTTTCAGACTCTGGCCTCCGATTTGTACATCCAGATTAATGGCCTCTATAACATGAGGACGGCTGCCATCTCAGGCATGTTTCTACTGCTGCCCTGTGCGGCCGCATTCTTCATCCAGCGCTATTATTCCGGCAGAAATCCAGTCTATAGCCAAGCGGTGTCAGCCGACGTAATAGAATACCAGCGCGTGAGCCGCGGGGTTAAGACAGTCCTCATATTCATAACCAGCCTGTTCATCCTTTTTGTGCTATTGCAGTATGCCTTCATCATCATCGGCGCCTTCACCGAACGGTGGGGGTATGATTACAGCTTCACCCTGAGGCACTTCCAGACCATAATTACCAAGGAGAGCGCTCCATTCATCAACACCGTCAAGCTGGCTATTCCAGTCGGTATTATCTCATCCCTGCTAGGTGTCCTGCTGGCTTATATCATTAAATCCAAGCAATACGTCATGTCCAGGCAGATCGACTTCCTGGCCACCCTGCCCGCGGCTATACCAGGCATCTTGTTGGGTATCGGTTACCTGGTAACTTTCAGATACCCGCTCCTGGGTGCCGGCCGCTTCTATTTAACAGATCTTGACCCGATTATACTGCTCGGAACCGGTATTATAATCTATCTGATCTGCATCTATCGTTACCTGTACGTGGGTATGAAAGCCGGATATGCACTTATGGAGCATTTGAATCCCAACCTGGAGATAGCTGCCATGAATCTGGGAGCAGGGGAAAGGCGCATATTTATTGACATAATATTTCCTTTGCTAAAGCCAGCTTTCAGTGCCGCTTTTCTGAAGAACTTCACTTCGTCAATGACTACATTGGGAGCGATCATATTTCTGTTGCTGCCCAAAAACAAGGTGGCGGTGCAGCAGATCTTCACCATCATGACCAGCAGCGAGATCGGGGCAGCGGCAATGATGGCCTTGATGCTATCCCTGCTATCCCTGGTATTGTTGGCTTTGTTCCAATTATTGCTGAATTTCAAGGCATTGGCTGAATACATACAGGAGGTAAGACAATGGGGATCAAACTCAAGGCAGTCAACCAAACATACGGGGGGTTAAAGGTTCTCCATGATATTAATTTAGCCATCGCCGAGGGAGAAATGATAGCCCTGGTAGGCCCCTCAGGGTGTGGCAAGACAACACTGCTTAAGACTATCGCCGGGCTTTTGCCCTTGAGCCAGGGCCAGATATGGCTAAAAGGCCAAAATATCAGCCACTTACCAGCCCAGGACCGAAATACAGCCATGGTTTTTCAGAATTACGCACTGTTTCCGCATATGAGCGTAGCAGAAAATATAACCTACGGGCTCAAGATCCGCAAAGTCGACACAGCTCAACGCCAAAACCGGGTTCGGGAAATCGTCGCCAAGACTGAACTGCAGGGCTTGGAAAACCGCAAGGTCAGCGAATTG
>JAKJCH010000136.1 GCA_022706565.1 Bacillota bacterium
ACCGCGTCCCGGGAGGTGATAACCACCTGGAAGACGACAATCAGCACGATCATAATCAGCTTGGAGACCTCTCCCAACCCGAACAGCAGCATGACCACCGGGAGCAGGGCCAGCTTGGGAATCGGGTAGGTGAAGTAGACCAGCGGAGAGAGCAGCTTGTCGAGGCGGGGAAAGTAACCCATCAAAAACCCCAATGGAACACCCACCAGAGCTGCCAGCAATATGCCGGCCATGATGCGCCCCAGGCTGTAGAGGACATGGGTCGACATTTTGGTGGAAAAGGTGGCGATGATGTTAAGCAAGACATCATATGGTGAAGGCACGATGGGCCGTGCCAATAAGGCTGACAGCGCCCACCAGGCCAGGATAACCACTATTAGGCTGTAGATGGCTCCCCGCCACTTTCTGGAACGCAACCGGATCAGTCCTTGATCAGAATTTTACGCAAACGCATGGACATGGAGTGATATTCGTCCTGGAGGCGCAGATTCTCCATCTGAAAGCACGGGTTGTCGATGATCTCCAGGACCCTTCCAGGAGATGAGGAGAATACCACGATCTTGCTTCCCAGGTAGAGCGCCTCATCGACGCTGTGGGTCACAAATACGGTGGTTACACTGTGTTGCTTCCAAATGTTAAGGAATAGCGCCTGCATTTCTTCTCTGGTTATGGCATCCAGCGCCGAAAAAGGCTCATCCATAAGAAGGAGGTCGGGCTTCATTATAAAGGCGCGGGCGATCGCCACCCTCTGCCTTTGACCTCCGCTGAGCTCTTTGGGATACCGGTCCAGCAGGGTGTCGATATCCAGTTGCTGGAGAATGTAATGGCCGTAATCGTTCAAATCCTGCTGACCGTTTTTTATTTTTACCCCCAGCAGGGCGTTGTCGCGAACGTTTTTCCAGGGCAACAGGCCATAGTTCTGCAATATCATCCCTACCCGCTGGGTTTTGGGATTTATGGGGCGGCCGTCTATGGTGACTATTCCCGCGTATTTTTTTTGTATACCGGCCAGGACATAGAGAAAAGTCGATTTCCCGGATCCCGAAGGGCCGATCAAGGTAATGATTTCCCCCCTGGGGATGTCCAGACTGACTCGGTCCAGAGCTAAAACCGACTCATTAATGGCCTGGTACCAGACCGATAGATTGCTGACTTTGATCACTCGATCATCTACCTAAGCACTTCCCCATTGATCAGATCATCATAATTATAGATCGTTTTTACCAGTTGTCTGTCTGCCATCCAGGTCATGACATCATCGAAGATTCTTTTCTCGGGCAGTTCAGCCTGGTGGTATTGGGGCATCTTGATGATGTCCTTGACTTCGGCCGGAAATCCCATCGCTTGGATAATATAATCCAGGTAGGATTCGGTGGGTTCAGTCTGCAGATAAACGACAGCATCATTGTATGCCCTCATGACTGCTTTGATTTCTTCCGGATTATCACTCAGAGACTCAGCGGTAAAAGCTATGGTAACACATTTATTGGCGAGTATATCGGTGCTGGTCAGTACCATGCCCCCATCTTTGAGAGCAAGGCTGGAAAACGGCTGGACCATGATGGCGGCATCCACTCGACCGCCCTGCAGCATCTCGAAACGAGTAGGCAGTTGGGGGATAGCCACCTTGCTAACCTCACTGGGCTGCACCTGGTTAGCTTCCAGCATGCGGTCCAGACTATACTCCATGACTGTATTACTGGATAAGCCCACACTCCTGCCTTTGAGGCCGTTCACCGAGGTGATCCCGGATCCCTTGCCTGTCATAAGCTCAATAGTCCCGTCGGTCCTGGAACACATGCGCAAGTTTATACCTCCGGCATTGGCAAAAATGACTGCTACCATATCCGATACCACGCCATCCAACTGGCCGCTCTGAAGGGCACTATCCCGGTCTTTGGCACTCTTGAAGGGTATTATCTTGACTTGGACGCCTTGTTTGGCATAATAGCCATTTTTCTCAGCTATCAGGAAGGGAACCGAGTCAACGTCGGGCATAATACCGATAGTAATCATCTTGTCAGGCAGCGCGGATTGCTTGTCCTGGTTACAGCCGAGCGGGAACAGTCCCAGCGTTATAATCAACAGTACTATTAGTAGCCTTTTCATGATACACTCCTCTGCTACATTGGTGTGATTTACATTATGTACCATGCCTAATATACCACACCTAAAGGTTTAACTTAATCAACTGCTCAACTGCTGATCGATCCAGCGGATAACCTTGCGGTAGAACAACAACTCCAGATGGTTCACTTTGAGCGTAATCTTTTCTTTGAGAATGGCTCCCCCAGCCACCATAGCGTCTGTGTTCAAGACGCTATCGACAAAGACCAATCCATCACTGGGGGCGGAAACATCGCCGGGTACCGGCCCAAACATGTGGTTGTCACCAGCCAGAACGGAAATCTCAACCCCGGCCCCACCACCGGCTTTCTCCAACCGGGCGATCAGATTTCCTCCATCCGCAATGGCTGTATTGATCCCCCGGGAATGACTGACAAAGCCCAGCCCGCCATGATAGGTAGTCCACCAGTCCGGCTGCGTCATATCCAGGGGATACTGATCATTCCATTTATGAAGCATTTGAGATTGTCCTGGAAACGCCCCATCGTGATAAATAGCTTGCCGGCAAGTGTTCAACGGTGCACCTAGATAATTCATCCGGTCCCAGGCGATTACCCCGTTGCTGCCAGTCAGATATATAGGGAGGGAGATAGCTGGGTTTCGAAAAGCGAAATCGATTCCCAAGTTGGGAGTCCCCAGCATAACCAGGCGGCGAATGTCTCCCCGATAAGGGGTAGCCGTAAGGAGGCCGGACATATAGACACGGACCGCCAGGCCGCCTTTGCTATGTGCCACCAGGTCTACCTGCTCCACATGGCATATGTTTTTGACTTGGGCGATGGCGTGGGCCAGGGCTTGTGCCTGATAGCAGTTGTCCCCATGGGTATGAGCGAAGGTCAGACAAAATACCCGGTAGCCCAGGTCCACTAATTGTTGCTGAATACCCTTAAATCCCATATTGTACAGATTGACAAAAGACACCGCATCCATGCCTGCCCCGGGGATAAGAATAACCGGGATCGGATTCCGGTTGGTCTGCCACCCGGGGGCCAAATGGAGAAGATATTGGTCGGAGGAGGGCCGCCTGCTTCCAAAGGCTTTGACAATATCGCTGTCACAGTGCTGGTTGGCCTGGCAAAAAACCTCGCGGATATTATGCAGTTCGGGTACCCGGCATGCCAGTATAGCGTCCCAGTAACTGCTGCTGTTGGGATGTTGCGAGTGATGACCGAACAACACTGAAATCAAGTCGTCGTATTTAGGCATGACTACGCTCCTCTAGGTTACCGCCGGCAACAGGCGGAATCGAAAATTGACGGGGGATTCATGCAGAGCCTGCTAACATATTGCTATTAAATAAAAGAAAATATAATTCCGAAACATAGTGTACTGGAAAAAACATAGACTTTCTAGTTAATCTTTGGCCTGGTTCGTCATTTTCCCATATCCGATAACTAAACGCCGGGAAATATAGAAAAAGGCTTGATTTTAGTCATGGCAGCGTTTATCATCTTAATTATGAAAAGTGAATCAAATTAGTCCAATTTAGAAGAAAGGTGAGCCGATGCAGATTACCCGCCAAACGGAATACGCAATAAAGACCCTCATCGAATTAGGTCAGGTGCCTTATGGACAGCTGGTGTCGAGCAAAACTATATCGCACAAACACAGCATTCCAGAGGATTTTCTGCACAAGACGATTCAGATATTATCACGGGCCGGTTTGGTGGTGACCCAGCGTGGTATTCAGGGAGGAGTAAGACTGGGGCGTCCTCTGGAAGGGATCACCATTGCCGACGTAATTGAGGCCATGGAGGGTCCGCTGGCTATCAACGTTTGCCTGAGCCCAGGATATCAATGCGAGAATTCAGCCACCTGCCAAGTTAGGAAAACTCTGGCTCGTGCCCAGGAGGCAATGGTAAAGGAACTGAGAAAAACCAGCCTGGCAGAGATAGCCGCGCATGAAATTGGAGAGATTAAGACCAAGGTTTGATTTCAGAATCTGCACCAAGCGATCTATTATTACAACATATTAGAAGGAGGAATCTGAATGTTTTGCAATCAATGTGAACAGACTTCAAAGGGTACCGGCTGCTTGACAGTCGGGGTTTGCGGCAAGAAACCCGAAGTGGCTGCTTTATTGGACCTGCTTACCTATTCGATCAGCCAGCTGTCGGAAGCGGCCCGCCAGGCCAGGAGCAAAGGTGTGGTTGATTCCGGATTAAACCATCTGACTACCTCTGCGCTGTTCGTGACTCTGACCAATGTCAATTTCGATCCGGACGCTATCGAAAAGTATATCCGTGATGTAACGGCCAAGATCGATGAGTTGGCGGTAAAGGCGGAGATCGATACCAGCTTTGTAATAAAACCGGCCAGTGATGTGACCGGATTGGTCAAGCAGGGTGAGGAACTCGGCTATCCAGGCAGCCAGGAAAAGAATCCGGACATCCGGTCTCTGAAAGAACTATTATTGTACGGACTCAAGGGTGTAGCAGCTTATGCTCACCATGCAGCCATTCTCGGACAGGAAGATGAGCAAGTATATACCTTTATCCACGAAGGTATGGCCAGCCTGATCGGACCTGATAAACCCATGGAAGAGTGGCTGGGGCTGGTGCTCAAATGCGGGGAAATAAACCTGCGCGCCATGGCCACAAAGCCGGCAAGTGTATACTTGTATCTGGCCATGACCTCAAGGATCTCAAGGATCTGCTGGAACAAACCGAGGGCAAGGGTATCAATATCTATACCCACGGAGAGATGCTGCCGGCCCATGGTTATCCTGAATTGAAGAATCATGCCCATCTGGTTGGTCACTACGGGACTGCCTGGCAGAATCAAAAGAAGGAATTTGCCCAGTTCCCTGGGGCTATTCTGATG
>JAKJCH010000137.1 GCA_022706565.1 Bacillota bacterium
TCAACCTTGAATTGGAACCCAAGAAGATCTATGTGATGACCGGTCCCAATGGCGGCGGGAAGTCATCCATTGCCAAAGCCATCATGGGCATATACCCGGCTTCCACCGGGCAGGTGCGGTTGGACGGTCAGGATATCACCGCCCTGGGCATAACTGAACGGGCCCGACTGGGGATCAGTTACGCCTTTCAACGGCCCCCGGTCTTCAAGGGCATGACTGTGCGTGAGTTATTGACTTATGCGGCAGCCCGTCCTGTGGCGCAACCCCAACTGTGCGATCTGCTGTTTGATGTCGGCTTGTGCGCCCAGGATTACCTGGACCGGGAGATCAATGCCAGTTTCTCAGGGGGCGAGCTCAAACGTATCGAGATTGCCAGCCTGTTGGCGCGTGATCTCAAGGTGGCTCTTTTCGATGAGCCAGAAGCCGGCATCGACCTGTGGAGTTTCCGCCGGCTGACTGAGACTTTTGAGAACATGAACAATAAGTACGACACTACCATCGTCATTATCTCGCACCAGGAGAGAATTCTGCAGCTGGCCGACCAGGTAATCCTGGTTGCGGATGGCCGTATCAGCGGGATAACCAGCCGTGACAGTATCCTCCTCGATATCAAACGACTGGATACAGAATGCCGTTGCCGACAAGATTGTCCTTGGGGAGGTATAGACGATGCTAACTGCAATTGATAATTTATTGCTGGAACAAATCGCCGACTGGCACGGAATGCCAGGAGGAGCCGTTAACATCCGCAAGAATGGGGAGAAAATTGAGCGGCGGGTCACGGCCAACATCGATATCGTCAGCAAGACCGACAAACCTGGGATAGACGTTATCATCAAACCAGGTACCAAGGGTGAAAGCGTGCATATCCCGGTAATCCTGTCGCAGGGCATGGATGATCTGGTTTACAATACCTTCGAGGTAGGGGCGGGTTCTGATGTGGTTATTGTGGCCGGCTGTGGTATTCACAACCCCAGCAGCCAAAAAGCCCAGCACGACGGTATTCATGAATTCTTTGTCCGGTCAGGAGCCCATATGAAATACGTTGAAAAGCACTATGGTGAAGGGGAGGGAAGCGGCGCCCGCATACTAAACCCCAAAACGATTATAGAGGTTGAAGAAGGCGGCGTTGCCGAGATCGAGATGGTGCAGATAAGGGGAGTGGACCGCAGCGTGCGTGATACTGAGGTGCGCCTCCATAAAAATTCCCGCCTGATCGTTTCTGAAAGGCTGCTCACCGATGAGAACCAGACCGCTACCTCCAACATTACCGTTGACATGGTGGAAGAAGATTCTACCGCCCAGATTATTTCCAGGTCGGTTGCCCAGCACCAATCGCAGCAGGAATTCCACCTTAATATGTATGGACACGCGCCTTGTTTTGGACATATCCAGTGTGATTCCATCATCATGGACCAAGCGGTAGTGGCATCCAGTCCCAAGATAATCGCTTATCATACCGACGCCCAGTTAGTCCATGAGGCCGCCATCGGTAAGATTGCCTCCGAACAGCTGACCAAGCTAATGTGTTTCGGGATGACAGCCGAGGAAGCTGAACAGGCAGTGCTGAAAGGATTCCTCAAATAGACTTGACTGCCTCGGACGGTTGGCGCAGTGAGCCGGGACAAGTTGACCAATCCGGCCAATACTATATAATGAAATGTAGTCATGGGATATTTTTGGGAAAAAGGTGCACAATTAACAGTAGTAGGATTCCAACAATGACTTTATCTTTAAAGGAGGTTGCAGGATGGCGGACTACAAGGTTGATTTCAACAAGAACCTGGACATGTTCAACAACGCCGCGGACAGGATGTGGGACATGTGGATGACTGGTCTCAATTCCCTGAAATGGCACGCGGAACAGGTGGAGAACCTCACCAGAAGCCAGCTGGATATGAGCAAGAACGCCCGGGAAGAATTTATAAAACAGATGGATGAGATGGTCAAACAGATGCGGCACAACCAGACGCAGATGCTGAAGATGGTGGAAGACACGCTGATGTCTGGCTACCAGCAGTTGGAGCAGGCAACTCAGAGCATTAACCAGGAGATAACCAAGAAAGTCGGGGAAGCAACCAAAAAGTAACGGCATTTATTAATCCCAATTTTTAATAACTGATAAAACGGAGGGTGACCCCCTCCGTTTTTGTCTCTCGCTTGTCTATTATTTTGAACTAAACCGGGACGATAGCATGGTTTGGGCGCTTTTGACTGATAAACTGGTAAAACTCCTGTGCTTGCTGAGGGCATCATCCAGTGCCTTGACTGCGGCATCCAGTTGCTCCCGGGTGACAATCAGCGGCGGTTCCAAGCGCATTACGGTTGGATTATGCAGTGTATAGGCGGTTATTATATGGTGTTCGTTAAGCATGATCCCGCTAACCATGGCGCCTAGGTTTTCCTGGGCTATTTCAGCTAGTTTGGCGACCTTGTTCATAAGGCCACCCGGCGTTTTAAACTCGATGCCGATCAGCAAGCCCCGACCGCGGATTTCCTTAATCATCTGATGTTTGGCTTCCAAGGTTTTCAGTTTGGCCAGGACATAGGCACCGTTATCGGCAGCTTGTTGGGGAATGTCACTTTCAATATAGGTTTGAATAGCGGCCAGGGAAGCAGCGCACTGGGTTGCCATGCCGCCAAAGGTGGTGGTATGATAGGCGACCCGTTCCATAGATCCATAGGCCTTGCTCCAAACCTCAGGGGTGGATATAAAAGCAGCAAAGGGGACCACTCCGCCGCCGATGGATTTCCCCAAGGTCATAATGTCCGGGGCAACGTTTTCATGCATACAGGCAAACATTTTACCGGTACGCCCAAAGCCGGTTTGTACCTCATCGGCTATCCATAGGACCTTGTATTTGTCACACAATTCTCTGACTCTGGTCAGGTATCCGGCCGGGGGCAGATTTATACCGCCCTCACCTTGAATGCATTCGCAGATAAAAGCCCCCACGTCGTTTTTCTTCAATCGGTTTTCCAAAGCGTCGGCATCTCCGAATGGAATCTGTTCAAATCCCGGCAGCAGAGGTTCAAAAGGAGCTTTGTACTTCTCCCGGCCTGACGCCGATAGGGCGCCGAAAGTCTTGCCATGAAAAGCCGCTTGGGTAGAAATGATGACTGGTTTGCCGCTGGCTATACGAGCTGTTTTTAGGGCCCCCTCCACCGCCTCACAGCCCGCGCTGGCAAAAAAGGTATGGCGCAGTTTGCCTGGTGTAATATTGGCCAGGGTCTCCGCTAGCCCCGCTTGTAATGCTGACAGGCCCGACTGCATCATGTTGGTGGTCTGTAAATCCCAGATTTTCTTGACGGCGGCTATCACTGCGGGGGGATTGTGGCCCAGATTCAGAGATCCATAACCACCTAGAAAATCCATGTATTTCGTCCCCTCGGAATCCCACACGCACATGCCCTCGGCTCGGGGATAGGTTTTATCAAAGTTCAGTAACGCCAGGTAATCGGGGAAGTGAGAATTGCAAAACTGCCGGTGATTCTCAATTACCCGCTGCCGGTCAAAATCAAGGGCTTCTTCCAACGAGATATATTTCATGGCTCATCCTCCGCTTCTGTATCCGCTGCATTTTATTATATGGTGTAAGAATTTAGATGCAAAGGCAGTAATGGTAAGTGATACCAGGTTAGGAGTCAGACCACCAACAGAACCATAATATTGGTCGCCTAAGTCGTCGCCTGGGATTCGGAAGTTTTACCTGATGCGTAAAATACCGATCCCCGAACCGGAATCGATGTATGGGAGTGACACGGGAAACACCCCAAGCAGAAATTGAAGGATAGGATTAGGGAGGATAAAATGGCTTTCAAAACCAAACCAAGATTCACAGCAGTATTCTTGGCAGTGACCATGTTGGCAGGAATATTTGCCACCGGATTTACATATCAGCCCGGTATTGGCAATGTCTATTCTGAAACCAGATCGGAAATATATGAGAACGCTTCTTACCACCAGCAATTGGCGGGTCATGAGACCAACGGGATCATAAGAGCCCATTTTGTCAACGCGGATACCCAGGGTACGGATTTACAACCCTATGTATTTGAAGGTGAAGTCACCGGCACCTATACGCTGGATACCATGATCAACGCCGTGGAGGCGGAAGGCTACCACGTGGTGGCTGCGATTAACGGAGACGTCTATGACATGGTCAGCGGGACTCCCAAGGGGCTGACCATTCATAATGGCAAGATCAAGACTTCCGGCTATGCTCCGGAATACGTGATAGCCTTTGATGAAGATGGTGTCGCTTCGCTGGAAAGGGTAAAACTAAGATACACAGTGAAGGGGATAATCAATGTCCCAATAGTACCTGCATCGCCAGTTGCAGACCCGTTCCAGCCCCGGGATTTGTTAACGTCGTCTGAATCTGGCCAGCTGCCCCATCCCCCTGTGATTGGAGCAGAGACCGAACCGGCCGATCTGGCTGCTCTACCACCAACGGCGTACATCCCCATGGATTATAACGCTGAAATCGGCTTCTTCAACGTTCCCCATGGCGCCGCCAAGGCTTTGCACCTGTTTAACCGCCAATACGCCAGCTCCACTAGAACCTCGGAAAATCCGGTGGAGGTAATACTGGATACTAAATCACGAGAAGATGCCGAACTGACAGTGGGCGGGACGATAACCGCAACTGTGGCTGAAGTAAGAAAGGGCAGCGGCAATACACCCATCGGTGACAACCAGTTGGTGCTTTCAGCGGCCGGGGATTCGGTTCATGCAGTTCAATTGGCCCAACTGGTGCCGGGCAGCACTGTAGAGGTTTCGGTTCACGATGAGGGCTCAGGAAGCCTGTCTGATTGCCAGGAGGCGATTGGAGTAAACCATCTGCTTTGCGAGGAAGGGCGATTTGTGGCCAATGGTAACGGCTTGGGGCCGAGAACCGTCCTCG
>JAKJCH010000138.1 GCA_022706565.1 Bacillota bacterium
GTCATGAGGGTTCAGGAGGCAGTCGACACCGGGGCCGACACGCTGCTTACCGCCTGCCCCTGCTGCCGGGTGCAGCTGACCAGATCGCGTGATTTGGGCGGTCTGCCCATTGAGATCAAAGATCTGGCTACTCTGGCAGCTGAGGCCATGGGACATAAAGTGCCTGCATCCAATGCGGTTATGGATGAGAAATGGGCTGTATTCGAAGCCATGATCAGGATGATGACACCTTGGGGTATGGCGGATTTGATGGCTGAAATGATTCCTGAAATGATAGAGGCAATGCCCGAGATGTACCGCACTATGATGGCTGCCGTTATAAAAGCTCCGGATGTTTTCAAGGAACCGATGATTACCATGATGAGCGGGGTGATGCCGGCATTGTTCCCCAAGCTGCTGCCGGACATACTGCCCAAGGTGATGCCCAAAATGCTGGAGAAGGTAGGCCAGGCCATACCCATGCCGGCCTACATGTCAGAGCAGATGCCGGATCTGATGCCGCCTACCATGGACGTGCTGATGCCTAAGATGCTGCCGGAGATCATACCCTATTTCATGCCCAAGATGGCTCAATACCTGCGTAACGCCAGCTGATTGCCGGCAAAAAACCGCCCGTGTCTCTACGGGCGGTTTTTTTATGCCATTATGAACAACCCCATACGGCCAACCTGAATCTGGACGGGGAAATTGTTGTATGCCTATCCCAGCAATGAGACCAAATAACTGAACCCGCTGGTATGTTCCCCATCGATAATATCTTCCAAGGGCCTCATCAACTCGCACGCCTCACCGTTATTGAACTTGGCCACTACCCGGTTGAGAACATGCTCGTAATGATCCTGCTTCTGAACAATTTTGTAATGACGAGTGACCCGGATCAATTTGCTGAGCAGAAATGTGCTGATTTCGATGGAGGAAGGAGAAACCTGGATGCGCAACAGGGCTTTCTCGGTCAGAACCCAGTCCAATTCACTGTATCCTTTTTCTATTTCGGCCGGCTGGCGATATTCCCGATACCAGGCCAGGAACTGTCCGGCGCCCGCGACTGCCTCGCTATAGGCGCTGTGGGCAACATCCCTCATGTACATACGAAAAGGTTCTTGTTCCATTCAAATCCCTCCTTATAATCGAGTAATTCTCTGTTGTTTATCAATTTCCTGCTCTCTGGGTGGGATGACTTGAGCCGCCCCGGCAGTACTCCGGAGCCAGTGGTTTTTTTATGGTCCGCCATCCACCAATTACCTTCAGTTTTTCGACACTTTTCCGACGCCGTCCTCATATAGTATAAGGCGCTGAAAAACTTGGAGGTGGTATTTCTTGAGCATCCTTTATTGGGCGCTGGCGGTGACTGCTGTTATTAATGGTACCCTATTGTTGTTCGGTTATCTAAGCAACCAGGTTTTTCCCCAGCCATTGGAGCCTGACCAGGAAAAAGCTTACCTTGATCAGCTGCAGGAGGGCAGCTTGGAAGCCCGTAACAAATTGATCGAGCACAATCTCAGGCTGGTCGCACATGTTGTCAAGAAATACGAGAGCAGCGGCGAAGACATGGAGGATCTGATCTCCATAGGAACGATTGGTCTTATCAAGGCCATCAAAACCTTCAACTATGAGCGGGGCGTAAAACTGGCTACCTATTCGGCCCGCTGCATTGAAAACGAAGTCCTTATGCACCTGCGCAATATAAAGAAATTGCGCCAGGAGATGTCCATCTACGATCCCATCGGGATTGACAAAGAGGGCAACGAGATCTCCCTCATGGATGTACTCACCTCGGACAACGAGATCCTGGAAATAATTGAAGCCCGTATGCAGGGTCAGCAGATCAAAGACAAGCTGGATGCATTAACCGCCCGGGAGCGTGAAGTGGTGGAAATGCGTTACGGACTTTGCAACGGGTTAAAGGAAACCCAGCGTGACATAGCCCGTAAATTAGGTATCTCTAGATCATATGTGTCGCGGATTGAAAAAAGAGCGGTCAGCAAACTGATCCGGGAAATCGGCCTTGAAGCCGGTCAGGCTTGATAGGTTGCAGTAGAGCTGGAGTCGGGCCTGGATTAAAACTGTCTCCGTGGTCCTGATAAGCCGGGAAAATAAAAGATTGAGCCCTGTCGACCTTTCGGTTGGCAGGGATTTTGTTTTCTGCCGGAATAGGCTGTTTGGTGAATTGTAGGCTGCTCTTGTTTTTTGTATGTGTTTAAATCTTAAAGATGAGCGGCAAGAAAACAGGGCAAAGGAATATAATTAACAAATAGTAATTTTGAGGTAAACATGGATTTGAGTTATCATTGTTTTTAGAATCCATCCGCACCTACAGGAGGCACAATAATGGCGGAAATTAGACGGGATTTGCTCAAAAACAACTGGGTGGCCCTGGCCCCTGAATCAGCATTAAACCCTCGTGACTTTCCCATTAAGAGGCGTGGTATAGACCCAGTGGGAAACAAGCTTTTCTGCCCGTTCTGTGAAGGTAATGAAGCCAGCACGCCTCCCGAGATACTGGCCGTTCGTGAGGATGATTCGGCACCCGGTTTACCAGGGTGGTCGATAAGGGTGGTGCCCAACAAATTCGCGGTATTCAGACTGGAGGGGGAGCTGGAGATGCATCATACCGGCATCTACCAGAACCTGAACGGATTGGGGAGCCAGGAGGTTGTAATCGAGGATCCCCGGCATGGTAATGATATTCATGATTTTTCTTCCGCCAAGCTGGCCGCAGTATTTCGAGTATGGCAGCAGCGCTATAAAGAATTGTCAGGCGATGAAAGGATCAAATATATCCAGATCTATAAAAACCGCGGCATTTTTGCCGGAGCTTCCCAGGAGCACAGCCACAGCCAGATAATGGGACTGCCGTTCATGCCCCGCTGCAACAGCGGGATCGTGGATTATTTCCGGAAAAATAGCCAATGCCTGCTTTGCGCCATCATGGCCGAGGAGCGGCAAACGGGAACTCGGGTGGTTTACGAATCAGACCAATTCTTACTGGTTTGCCCCTATGCATCCCGTTTTTCCTATGAGACCTGGATGATACCCAAACGCCATACTGATCATTACGGTGATATTAACGAAGAAGAGATCGCTGACTTGGCTGCAATGTGCCGGTCCTATTTGGGAATGATAATAGATGTTCTGCAGGATCCGGCTTATAATCTGGTCATAAATACAGCCCCGGTCAACTCGGCCTACCAGCCCGGGTATCACTGGTTCCTGGAGATAGTCCCCCGCTTGCTGGTTACTACCGGAGTGGATATCGCCACCGGCATATACACCAATCCGGTGGCTCCTGAATTGGCGGCAGATCTCTTCCGCCAGCAGATCCCAAAATACTTACAGGGGTGCATCTAATGTTGGAGCTGCTTTATCCTCGTTATTATGTGGATACTCTGCTGGACATTCCACTGGATAAATTAAAGGCCCAAAATATTGAAGCCTTCATACTGGATTTGGATAATACTATAACCGAATGGAACAGCAATGAATTGCGCTGCGAGGTGGAGGAGTGGTTCAGGCGCATCAAAGCGGAGGGATTCCAGGCCTGTATCCTGTCCAATAACGCCGAGCAAAGGATAAAGCTGGTGGCGGACCGATTAGGCATTCCGTTTATACATCGGGCAGCCAAACCCCGCCGGGGTGCGTTTCGCCGGGCAGTGGAAGTAATGGGCGTGCGAGCCGACCAGACTGCGGTGGTTGGGGATCAGATATTTACCGATATTCTGGGAGGCAACCGGACCGGTTTGTTCACCATTCTGGTCAAACCATTGGCTAGAAGGGAATTTATCGGTACTAAAATAAATCGTACCCTGGAGATTTTTGTTCTGCGCCACCTATTGAGAAGGATTCCAGGATCCAGGAGTGACAATGAATGATAATTGACAACCATACTCTAAAGATGGGACTGATCGGCAATCCCCTGGGCCACAGCCTGTCCCCCTTGATGCACAATCGTACCCTGGCCCATATGGGATTGAATGGCATATATTTGCCTATGGAGATAATGCCGCCTCGTCTGGGGGAAGCGGTTTTGGGTCTGCGGGCTTTGAATTTTACCGGAGTCAACGTAACCATTCCCTATAAGCAGAAGGTTATCCCTTTCTTGGACGAGCTTTCACCGGAAGCCCAGGCTTGCCAGGCGGTCAATCTTATCCGGCACTCGGAGGGCCGGTTGATTGGTTATAACACTGATGGGCAGGGTTTCATAGCCAGCCTGCGGGAAGAGGGTATCGACCGGCTCAGCCGGGTTATTATCATCGGCGCGGGGGGAGCAGCACGTTCGGTGGTTTACGAATTAGCTCAGGCCGGGGCCACCCGGGTGGATATATTGGACCTGCTCCCGGAACGGGCGGATGCTCTGGCTGAGTTTGTGAATCAAGCAACCCCGGGCAGCGCAGTCGGCCATCTGATGGATCAGGCTGTATTCGCGGAATTATGTCCAGCCACCGACCTGGTGGTCAATTGTTCACCAGTGGGCATGCATCCCGCAATTGACCGGTCGCCGGTAAACTCTCTGCAAGGCTTGAACCCTGAGGCGGTGGTTTATGATTTAATCTATAATCCACCGGCCACCAAATTTCTGAATCTGGCCAGGGATCTAAACATACATACCATCAATGGAGCCGCGATGCTGGTTCACCAGGGTGCTTTGACGCTGCAGATTCTGACCGGCCGTCAGCCTCCTGTGGACTTTATGAAGGAAGTGATAAACCATGCTATTTAGGAGACGCGAAGGTTTTACACTGATTGAAGTCGTGGCAGTGATGGCGGTTATGCTGATAGTAGCGGCGATAGCGGTACCAGCATTGGACAGACCGCTGGAGGATGCCAGATTATACACCGACGCCCGGCAGAT
>JAKJCH010000139.1 GCA_022706565.1 Bacillota bacterium
GCCCCGAATCCGATGTAGACACCGGCCAAAATCCCTAACAGGAAGAGCTTGCCAAACGCCATTTCGGCTTTGGTCTTGCCAGCATTACATACTGCTGCGGCTACCTCCGCTGGAGACATAAAGTTCATACAGTACACATCACCTTTCACTCTAAACTAGTATGATTACAGTCTTCTAACCCAGCTTGGCGTTGAACTCCGGCCGGAAATGGGACAGGGTCGTCAGCAGCGGTGCCGGGGCCGCCTGACCCAGGCCGCACAAACAAGCCCTGGTCATCACTTTGCCCAACCGCTCCGACAGCGCAATATCATCCGCAGTTGCCAGCCCTTTGTTTACCTTGCTGACAATTTCATGCATCCGCTTGGTGCCCTCCCGACAAGGGGCGCACTTACCGCAAGACTCATGTTCGAAGAATTTGGTGATCCGATCGATGACATCCACCAAGTCGGTATCCTCATCCATTACAAACACGGCCCCGGACCCCAGCGTCGCGCCGATAGCGGACATGGAGTCAAAATCAACCTGGGTGTCGAGCAAGCTCTCGGGTATGAAGCCTCCCGAAGTCCCGCCTATCTGGACAGCCTTGAGCTTCTTGCCGTCTTTGACGCCGCCGCCCATGCCAAACACCACGTCCCGGATGGTGACATCGGTGGGTAGTTCAAAGAAGGTCTTGTTGACCACATCACCGGTCAGGGTAAACACCTTGGTGCCTGGATATTTGGCCGCCCCAATGCTGCTGAACCATTCCGCCCCCTTCTCGAGGATGACTGGTACATTGGCGAATGTCTCAACATTATTGACCACGGTGGGTTTTCCCCACAGTCCTGCTACTCCCGGGAAGGGAGGTTTAAAACGGGGTTCACCGCGATGGCCCTCGATCGATTCGATCAAAGCGGTCTCTTCACCGCAGACGTAGGCGCCGGCGCCCATGCGTACCTCGATGTCAAAATCCCCGAGAACGCCTGAAGCCTTGGCCTGGTCTATGGCTGTGTTAAGGACATCCACTACATAAGGATACTCGCCCCGGCAGTAGATGAAGCCCTTGGTTGCCCCAATAGCATATCCGCAGATGGCCATGCCTTCCAACAGGGTGTGGGGGTCGTTTTGCATAATGATACGGTCCTTGTAAGTTCCGGGTTCCCCCTCATCGGCGTTACAGACCACATATTTCTGATCAGCTGGAGTATTGTAACTGAAACCCCACTTCATCCCGGCATTGAAGCCAGCTCCGCCGCGTCCGCGCAGGTTCGATTTCCTGACTTCATCGATCACCGCCGACTGGCCCATACCCTTGGCCTTGGCCAGTGACTGGTATCCCCCGACACCGATATAATCCTCGATTTTGAGTGGGTCTATCTTTCCGTAATTGCGCAAAACTATGCGCATCTCTTGTGCCACTGTATTCCCTCCTTTCTCGTTTATTTGTATGCTGCTAAGATTTCACCGACTTTTTCAGCCGTCACATCACCGTACGGTACACTGTTGATGGTTATAACCGGGGTCGCCTGACACTGACCTACACATTCGGTGAACTCCAGGGTGAACTTGCCGTCCCCGGTGGTCTCACCCATCTTGATGCCCAGTTCCTTTTCCAGTGCAGCCACTACTTTATCAGCGCCGGCTACATGGCAGGGAGCACTCTCGCAAATACGGATAACGTTTTTGCCTCTCTTGCCAACCTTCAAATAAGAGTAGAACGTAGCCACTCCATAGGCTCTGGCCTTGGACATGTCAAAAGCATCAGCTGCTGCCACTACTGCCTCTTCCGGGATGTAACTATACTCTTTCTGTATAGCGTGGAATGCCTCGATGATTCCGCCTGGTTTGTTCTTAAAAGCGCTGATTATCTCGTTGTAGTCTGCCATCTTCTAATCACCTCCTGATTGGATGGATTTTTCTATCAATTACGGTTATTGGATAAAACCATCTGGACTTAACAATAAGACGTCTACTTCTTGTCCGGCCTCTATCCCGGGACTGCCCGCCGGCATATCGATCAAGGCGTTGCAGTCGACCAGGGAACGGATCATACTAGGTTTCTGTCCGGGCAGGACGGTTACCTTCAAACCATCCCTCCACTCAGCCCTGCCCCTGATGAAGCGGCGCGACCCCGTCTTTTTGGGGAAACCGTTGCAGCAGCAGGCCTTCACATAGACCGGTTCTGGGCTTAATCCTTGCAGAGCCCGCAGAGCAGGAGCGGCAAAGAGTTGGAAACCTACGGCACAAGCGGCCGGGTTGCCGGACAGTGCAAACAATAACTTGGAGCCGAGGACGGCGGCGCCGGTGTGGCTGCCAGGCTGCACCGGGACATCCCAGTACAGCAATTCCGCCCCCATTCGTTCCATCAGCAAGGGGGCCTCATGACCGGTAACTGCAAATGTGCCTCCAATCATGATCAGCACATCGGCTTTTGCCAGCAGAGCAGAGAATACATTCGGTGCCGGCGAATCAGTTTCGCTGAAAATCCCCGATGCCGTTACCCTGCTTCCGTTTTGGACAACCATGGCGGTAAGCAATGGTACGTTACAATCCCTGGTTTGTCCAGGTTCCGGCTGCATATGCCACGGAATTATGTTGCGGCTGATGCTGGCCAGAGCTACTCGCGGCTGGCTAAAAACTGGAATCTGACTGTGACCGAAAGCAGCCAACAGAGAAATCGCACCCGGGGTCAATCGAGTCCCCTGTTTAACCAATCGCTCACCGGCCTCGAAATCTTCACCGGCGGATTTGATGTTATTGCCGGCTTTATACATCTCCTGGGCTACCAACCGTCCATCCTTTATGGTGGTCCGCTCTTGGGGAAACACGGCGGTCGTCCCCGGCGGCAGGTCTCCCCCGGTGGTCACCCGGCACGCATGCCCCGGCTTTAAGCCGACCAAGGGATATTCACCCAGTAAATAACTATCTTGCAGGGTATAGATACCTGTATCATGGTCGCCACTATCCCTAACCGCATAACCGTCAACCGCGGATTGCGGTCCGACCGGCAAGTCGGTATCCGCATTTATATCGGACCCGCAAATCCGGCCCACCGCCTCCAGTATGGAGACATCCTCGACCGGCAGGGGGTGACACCTTTTTCTTATTAGTGATTGAGCTTCTTCAAGGCTAACTCCGAGTTTCACTTGTAATCCCCCGTTATCAATCCCAACCGGCTTTGCCGAAGGGACATTGTGGGAAGTGGCAAATGCCGCAATCCTCGCACAAGCCGCCATGACCCATGGACACTATGCTGTGGCGCGAGATCCTATCCCCGGCAAATATCCGGGGCAAGAGCAGATCCAGCGTAGTTTTGCGGCTGAAGAGAGCCCCACCCGGTACTCCGCATATCGGCACGCTGCCCTGATAGGCCAACATAAATTGCGAACCAGGCAGGATAGGGGCTCCATAAAACACTACCTCCGCTCCCGAGTCCCTGATTCCCTGGGGAGTTGCATCATCGGCATCGACCGACATGCCTCCGGTCACTATGACCAGCTGGGCGCCTTCGGCCACTGCGTTCTGGATCTCCCGGGATATGAGCTCCGAATCGTCAGGTACGATGACCTGACCCATCCAGCGCCCCTGGAAGGGAGCGATCTTTTGTCTTATCACCCGGGCAAAACCATCCTTGATACGACCATTGTTAACCTCGGTGCCAGTGGTTATCACCGCCACCCACAAAGGCAGGAAAGGCTTTACCGTCAACATGGGATTCTTGCCAAAGAAGACTCGTTCAGCCTCCTCCAGCAGACTGCCGGGGACGGCGATGGGCACCACCCGGGTGCCGGCCACTGTCTGCCCTTCAGTTACTATCCGGTCGCTGTGCAAGGTGGCGAATACGATGTCATCCAGATTGTTTAGCTGGTGGAGCTGCTCCACCTGGACTTTCAGGAGTCCATCGTGGCCGGCCCAGATATTGACCCTCCCTTGGTTGGGCTCGGTCAATTTGAGTCCTGGGCCCACTGCCAGCCGGGCCAGGTGCAAGGCGGCTTCATCCTCATGCACCATGTTTTCCTCAGGTTCCCATACGTAGATGTGTTCCTTGCCCATGTCCTTGAGCCGGGGCACATCCTTCTCGGAAATCACCTGTCCCTTGCGGAAGGCCCGGTGTTTTATACGGCCAGGTATAATCCTGGTCATATCATATCCAAGCGTCAAGCCAACTGCTTCTTCTACCGGTACCTTGCGCATCTTTCTCCTCCTATCCTACCTTCTCGATCTTAACCGCGGCCACCTTGTATTCGCCGGTTCCGGTTATCGGATCCAGGTAATGGCTGGTCAATTCGTTGGTGGGAGTAGCGGAATAGTGGAATGACATCCATATGACTCCGGGCAGTACCCGGTCGGTTACCTTAACAGAAGTTACAACCTCACCACGTTTGGAAGTTACCTTGGCCAGACTGCCGGTCTGCAGTCCCAGTTTCTCAGCATCCAGCGGGTTGACCTCGGCCATCTCCTTGTCCCACACACTTGCCAGGCCTTTGGAGTATGGGGTAGTAACGTTGTAGTGCTGCAGTATTCTGCCGGTGGACAGCAGGTAGGGATACTCCTCGTCGGGCATTTCGCCGGGCGGAATATGTTCCGAAGGCTGGAAGAGTCCCAGTCCCCGGGTAAACTTGCCGGCATGCAGGAACGGCGTTCCCGGATGCTCCAGCGAGGGGCAGGGCCACTGCAGGCTGTTGTTTTCATCCAGTCGGGCGTAGTTGATTCCCGTCATGGACGGGGTCAGGGACGCCATCTCGTCCCATATATCTTTGGGACTATCGTAGTTCATCGGATATCCCACCCGGGTCGACATCTCGCAAATGGTCTGCCAGTTGGCTTGGCCGGGGATGGGTTCGATGGCCTTGCGTACTCTC
>JAKJCH010000013.1 GCA_022706565.1 Bacillota bacterium
ACATTGAACTGGCTGCGCCGGTCTGTCACATTTGGTACCTTAAAGGAATACCAAGCCGGATGGGTTTACTTCTGGACATGTCTCCCAAGGTTTTGGAAAAGGTAATATATTTTGTAAACTACATCGTCATTGACCCAGGTGACACACCGCTTCTTAAAAAACAACTCTTGAACGAACGGGAATACAGGGAAAACCGCGAAAGATACGGTGACGCCTTCATAGCTTCCATTGGAGCAGAGGCCGTTAAGGAACTTTTGATAGAGGTGGACCTGGAAGCGTTATCCCAGGAACTGAAAGAAGAAGTCAACACCAGTACCGGCCAAAGAAAGGGCCGGGCTATCAAACGGTTAGAGGTTACAGAATCCTTACGGCTGTCTACCAATAATCCCGAATGGATGATTTTGGACGTCTTGCCGGTAATACCTCCGGAATTGCGGCCAATGGTGCAACTTGATGGGGGACGTTTTGCCACGTCTGATTTAAATGATCTGTACCGGAGGGTGATCAACCGCAATAACCGTTTGAAACGGTTATTGGACCTGGGAGCCCCCGATATCATTGTGAGAAACGAAAAACGTATGCTGCAGGAAGCGGTGGACGCACTCATCGATAACGGTCGCCGGGGCAGACCGGTCACCGGACCAGGCAACCGTCCGCTCAAGTCACTGAGCGATATGCTTAAGGGCAAGCAAGGCCGTTTCCGTCAGAACCTGCTCGGTAAGCGGGTCGACTACTCAGGCCGTTCTGTTATTGTGGCCGGTCCCCAGTTGAAGATGCACCAATGCGGTCTGCCTAAAGAGATGGCCTTAGAATTGTTCAAGCCTTTTGTTATGAAGAAACTGGTCGATCGGGGCATCGCATCTAACATAAAGAGTGCCAAGAAGATGGTCGAAAGGGGACGGGAGGAAGTATGGGATATCCTCGATGGAGTCATCAAGGAACACCCGGTGCTGCTCAACCGTGCTCCGACTCTGCATCGTTTGGGCATACAAGCGTTCGAACCGGTGCTGGTTGAAGGCCGGGCTCTGCAGCTGCATCCCCTGGTCTGTACTGCATATAATGCCGACTTCGATGGTGATCAGATGGCAGTCCATGTTCCGCTGTCTGCGGAAGCTCAAGCAGAATGCCGACTGCTCATGCTGGCCAGCAACAATATATTGAATCCCAAAGACGGTAAGCCAGTTTGTACCCCAACCCAGGATATAGTAATAGGTATATACTACTTGACCTACATGAATGAGAAAGCGGCTGAAGGCAGACCCATCCGAGCTTTCAGTTCGGTCGATGAAGCCCGGATGGCTTATGAAATGGGTGAAATTGGCCTCCATGACCGCATCAAGGTCAGGATGAAGATGCCCCGTAAGATCATCGGTCAAATAAAGCATTCGGCCTCCCAGACGGATAACATTGTTACAGTTGAGACCTCGGTAGGACGGGTCATTTTCAATGAGATCATACCGGAGAGTATGGGTTACTATAATGAAGTTATAGATAAGAAGAAGTTAGGTAACGTAGTCTACGACGCCTATCGGATGGAAGGGAACGCCAGAACCGCAGAAATGCTGGACGGCATCAAGCGGTTGGGGTACAAGTACTCTACCCGGGCTGGCATCAGCGTGGGAGTTACTGACTTTGAGACCCCGCCGGAGAAGCTTGAGATATTGGCGGAAGCGGATCAGATTGTTGATTCTATTGAGAATGACTTCCAGGTAGGCTTGATTACCGAAGATGAACGGCATAACCAGGTGGTTGAGGTTTGGAGCCAGGCTACCGACGATGTTACCGATGCCTTGAAAAAGCACTTGGATGAAGGCAATCCGGTATACATGATGGCTACCTCTGGGGCTCGCGGTAATTTCCAACAGATTCGTCAGCTGGCTGGGATGAGAGGTCTAATGGCCGACCCCTCGGGTAAGATCATAGATCTGCCCATTAAAGCCAATTTCCGAGAAGGGCTGACGGTATTGGAGTACTTCATCTCCACCCACGGTGCCCGTAAAGGGTTGGCAGATACCGCTCTCCGAACTGCTGACTCGGGTTATCTTACCCGTCGCCTGGTGGATGTCTCCCAGGACGTTATTGTTCGCGAGTATGACTGCGAATCGGTTGAAGGTATATGGGTCGGGAAGATAATGGAAGGTTCGCAGCTGATCGAACCGCTTAACCAGCGGATCATCGGCAGGGTGTCGGTAGATACCATATTCCATCCTGAAACCGGCGAAGTCTTGGTTGAAGAAAACCAGATGATCGATGATGATACAGGTTATCTCATAGAAAGACTGGGGATTGAGAGGGTCAAGATCAGGACCACCCTCACCTGTAAAACTAAGCACGGGGTCTGTACCAAGTGCTATGGCCGCAACCTCGCCACTGGTTATGATGTAGAAATTGGCGAAGCGGTCGGGACCTTGGCGGCTCAATCCATCGGCGAACCTGGAACCCAGTTGACCATGCGTACATTCCACACCGGGGGTGTGGCGGGAGAGGACATAACTCGTGGTCTGCCCCGCGTCGAGGAGCTTTTCGAAGTACGTAAACCTAAAGGCCAGGCTGTAGTAGCTGAGGCTTCCGGTAAGGTTCGGTTTGGGGAAAACAAGGGGCGCCGGGAAGTGGAGATCCTAGGTGAGAACGGCGAGATTGTAGGTGCCTATCCGGTACACTATGGTTCCCGCCTCAAGGTAAAGGAAGGCGACCTGGTCGAAATCGGTGATGCCCTCACAGAAGGTCCGTTGAATCCCCACGATATATTGAAAACCCAGGGACTTCAGGCGGTGCAGAGATATATCCTGCAAGAGGTACAAAAGGTATATCGTTCACAGGGTGTTGATATCAGCGACAAACACATTGAGATAATGATACGACAGATGCTGAAAAAGGTTCGGATAGAAGATTCCGGGGACACCACTATGTTGCCGGGAGCCTTTATTGACATTTCAGTTTTTGAAGAAGAGAATCTGCGCACAGTAGAACAAGGAGGTTTGCCAGCAGTATGCTCACCCATGTTGCTAGGTATTACCAAGGCATCACTAAACACCGATTCATTCCTGTCGGCTGCATCATTCCAGGAAACCACCAAGGTCTTGACGGAAGCGGCAATAAAAGGGAAAGTCGATAATCTCATTGGTCTTAAGGAGAATGTCATTATTGGCAAATTAATCCCAGCCGGGACCGGTTATTCGATATATCGCAACATCAAGGTGGAGGAAAACCCGGAATATGTGGAGAACCAATAAATTTCATTTGAGGCAAAATGATTTGACTGCAGAAACCCTTGGTGATAAAATATTAAGGCGTGCGATTAACCAAGCGATACCGTCATAAGCCGCTTTCGTGTTCAAAGGGAGGTAACTATTGTTGCTGGAGGAGATCGAGAACAGTAAGAAGGTTGTTGGCAGTAAACAGGTTAAAAAGGCGGTTGCCAAAGGTGCAGCCAAAAGAGTCTATCTGGCCAAGGATGCTGAACCGCACATCGTCAAGCCCATAATAGAAGTGTGTGAACAATGTGGGGTGGACGTGGAAATGATCGAAACCATGTTTGAACTTGGCCGTGCATGCGGTATTGAGGTGGGTTCGGCAGCCGTTGCGCTGCTGAAAGATTGAATATTTTGGGGAAGGAGGTGCAGAAATGCCAACGATTAATCAGCTGATTAGAAAAGGACGTCAGGAAGAAGAGACAAAATCTACAGCACCCGCCCTAAAAAGCTGTCCGCAAAAGAGAGGGGTGTGTACCAGGGTCTATACCACAACCCCCAAAAAGCCGAACTCGGCGCTGCGGAAAATCGCCAGGGTGAGGTTGACCAACCAGATTGAGGTAACCTCATATATCCCAGGGATAGGACACAATTTACAGGAGCATTCGGTGGTGCTGATCAGAGGTGGCAGAGTCAAAGACCTGCCAGGCGTTAGGTACCATATTATAAGAGGGACGCTGGATGCGGCTGGTGTGCAGAAGCGCAATCAAGGTAGATCCAAATATGGGACCAAGAGACCTAAGAAGAAGTAGAAGGGAGTCCAGCTATGCCTAGAAAAGGGCCCGTTCCCAAGAGAGATGTTTTGCCCGATCCCATCTATAACAGCAAGATATTTACCAAACTGGTAAACCAAGTAATGTGGGACGGGAAGAAGAGCCTTGCAGAGAGAATTTGCTATGAGGCGTTTGAGCGGATTCAGAATCGGACCGGTAAAAACCCCATGCAGGTCTTCGAAGAGGCAATGAAGAATATAACCCCCGTACTCGAGGTAAAAGCCCGTCGCGTAGGTGGTGCCAACTATCAGGTTCCAGTCGAGGTAAGAGCCGACCGGAGACAAACCTTAGCTATTCGTTGGTTGGTTGGATATACCCGCAAACGGGGCGAGAAGACTATGGCCGAGCGACTGGCCGGTGAAATTATGGATGCTGCAAACGGTACCGGAGCATCGGTCAAAAAGAAAGAAGATACCCACAAGATGGCGGAAGCCAATAAGGCCTTTGCTCATTATCGCTGGTAAGAAGCGGAGAGTGTTCCCATGGCCCATAGGATAGATCTAAGTTCTATTCGCAACATAGGTATCATGGCCCACATAGATGCTGGGAAGACCACCACTACCGAGAGGATTCTATTCTATACCGGTAAGGTTCATAGGATGGGGGATGTCGATAAAGGCACCGCCACCATGGATTGGATGACCCAGGAACAGGAACGGGGTATCACGATTACCTCGGCAGCTACCACCTGTTACTGGCATGACAGCCAAATTAACATTATCGATACGCCTGGCCATGTGGACTTTACAGCTGAGGTAGAACGGTCTCTGCGGATACTTGATGGGGCAATTGGAATATTTTCCGCGGTAGAAGGAGTGCAATCCCAATCTGAAACCGTATGGAGGCAAGCAGACCGTTACGGTGTTCCCAGGATCGCATTTGTAAACAAGATGGATCGCGTCGGGGCGGACTTCAGCCGGGTTGTGAAGATGATCAACCAGCAACTGGGCAGTAAAGCAGTAGTAGTCCAGCTGCCTTTGGGAGCTGAAGATTCATTCACTGGGATTATCGATATCATTCGTTTGCGAGCCTATGTCTATGAAGATGGTGTTGGGGATAAATTTCTGACCCGGGAACTGGACAAGAATGAGTGTGCCGAGGCTGAAAGCTTTAGAGAGAAATTGATCGAATCACTATCCGAGCTGGATGATACCATCCTGGAAAAATACTTGGATGGGAAACCGATCTCCGCTGAAGAGATCAATCGTTCTTTGAGAAAACAAACTATAGCCAACCGTCTAGTGCCGGTATTATGTGGATCGTCCTTTAAGAACAAAGGTGTACAGATGCTTTTGGATGCGGTGGTTGATTATCTGCCTTCGCCGCTGGACATTCCTCCTATCATCGGAACTGATCCGGATACTGGAGAGGAAGTATCAGTTCCGGCAGATCCCGATGCACCATTTTGTGCCTTGGTATTTAAGCTGGCCACAGACCCTTATGTAGGTAAACTCACCTACTTCAGGCTCTATGCAGGACATATTAAAGTGGGTTCCCAGGTAGTTAATACCCGCAAAAATAAGAAAGAACGCCTTACCAAGATCTTACGGATGCATGCCAATCACCGTGAAGAGATACAAGAAGCGACGGCAGGAGATATATTGGCAGCAGTAGGTTTGAAAGAAACCGTAACGGGCGAAACCCTTTGTTCGCCCGACCGACTGATTGTTTTGGAGTCCATGAATTTCCCTGACCCGGTAATCGATGTAGTAATCGAACCCAAAACCAAAGCCGATCAAGATCGAATAGGCGAGAGCCTGAGGCGTTTGGCGGAAGAGGACCCCACCTTCCGTACCGGCTATGACGAGGCCAGTGGCCAGACTATCATATCCGGCATGGGAGAGCTCCATTTGGAGATAATAATCGATCGTTTACTAAGGGAATTCAAGGTCAATGCCAACGTAGGTAAACCCCAGGTTGCCTACAAAGAAACTGTCAAAACCAATACTAAAGTCGAGACCAGATTTGAAAGACAAACAGGGGGACATGGACAGTATGCCCATGTTATTTTGGCTGTGCGTCCCTTACCGGAAGGATCCGGCAGAGTATTTTTAGACAAAACGCCGCCAGGATTATTCCCCAAAGAGTTTGTGGCAGCTACCGAGATAGGTGTCAGGGAATCCCTACAGGCCGGTATACTGGCTGGTTATCCGGTAGATGACATAGAAGTGACTTTACAAGGTGGTTCCTACCATGAGGTGGATTCCTCAGAGCAGTCTTTCAAAGTCGCAGCCAATATCGCTATGAAGGATGCTCTCAATAAAGCCCAGGCGGAGCCGATAATGAACATAGATATTATGTCGCCTGAAGAATACGGGGGTGACGTGATATCTGATTTGAATGCACGACGGGGAAGAGTTGTGAGTTTTGAGGAGAATCGGGATAGCCGGATCATTAAGGGGCTGGTCCCCTTGGCTGAGACGTTCGGCTACGCCACCAATTTGAGGTCATTAAGTCAGGGGCGGGCCACTTTTTCGATGGAATTGAAGAACTACGCCGAGGTGCCCGAATCCAAAAGCAGGGAAATCATTGGTCGAAGATATGGTACATCCTTAAGAAGATAACGAATGAAAGCTTAGAAAGGAAAGGTGAAAGGGAATGGCAAAAGCTAAATATGAAAGGACGAAACCGCATCTAAACATAGGGACGATAGGTCACGTCGACCACGGCAAGACCAGTTTGACAGCAGCGATAACGCTGGTATTGTCAAAAGTAGGGGGAGCGGTAGCGACCAGTTATGATTCAATAGACAAAGCCCCAGAAGAGAGAGAAAGAGGAATCACGATAAATACGGCTCATGTCGAATACCAGACCGAGAAGAGGCATTATGCCCACGTGGACTGCCCGGGTCACGCCGACTACATCAAGAACATGATTACCGGGGCGGCTCAGATGGACGGATCAATATTGGTAGTATCAGCCGCAGACGGTCCCATGCCCCAGACCCGTGAACATATTCTCCTGTCGCGTCAGGTAGGGGTACATTACATGGTAGTATTCATGAACAAGATCGATCTGGTGGATGACGAAGAACTGTTAGAACTGGTGGAGATGGAAATCCGGGAACTGTTGAGCACCTACGAATTCCCGGGAGACGACATCCCGGTAGTAATGGGATCAGCTACCAAAGCGTTGGCCTGTGGCTGCGGCAGCAGAGACTGTGAATGGTGCGGACGCATCTGGCAGTTGATGGACGCAGTAGACGAAGAGCGACCGACAAACCGTTCCTGATGCCGATAGAAGACGTATTCACCATAACCGGCCGGGGAACCGTGGTAACGGGAAGAGTGGAGAGAGGCCAGGTCAAGGTTGGAGACGAAGTAGCCATAGTAGGAATGAGAGATGAGATAAGGAAACACGTAGTAACGGGAGTGGAAATGTTCCGCAAATTATTGGACTATGCCCAGGCAGGGGACAACATCGGCACTCTGTTGAGAGGCTTGGACCGTAAAGACGTAGAAAGAGGAATGGTATTGGCCAAACCGGGGAGTATCAAGCCATTAACCGAATTCAGCGCCGAGGTGTACGTATTAACCAAGGAAGAAGGAGGGAGACATACCCCGTTCTTCAGCGGCTATCGTCCCCAGTTCTATTTCCGCACCACCGACGTAACCGGAGTAATCAAACTACCGGAAGGGGTGGAGATGGTAATGCCGGGCGACAATATCCAGATGGCGATCAGCTTGATTACCCCGATAGCAATAGAGGAAGGCCTGAGATTCGCTATCCGCGAAGGTGGCCGCACAGTCGGCTCCGGAGTCGTAACCGGCATCGAATCCTAATACGCACAAACCAGGTGCTGCGGCTAAGGACAGGGATGTCCTTAGCTGCCAAACGCCAGGATGCGTGTAAAGAATCGACCCCATTCTTAAGGAGGTTAAACTAGAGTGAATGGCCAGAAAGTAAGGATAAGATTGAAAGCATTTGACCATAAATTGCTTGACCAATCATCACAGAAGATAGTAGAAACTGCTAGGAAAAATGGTGCCAGCGTATCTGGACCGGTGCCATTACCGACTGAAAAGAAGATTTATACCATTTTGCGGTCACCGCATGTCAACAAGGATTCACGAGAACAATTTGAGATGAGAACCCATAAACGGTTAATCGATATACTGGATCCTAATCCCCGGGCTATTGATGCCCTTATGCACCTGGACCTGCCTTCAGGAGTGGATATAGAGATCAAGTTGTAGCTGAGGAGCCGGTACTGCGAGACTAGTGGGGGGAACCGGTCTTAAGGTAAAAAATTCCGGATTAGAAAAAAGGCGAAGTTGGACCACTCACTTTCAACCGCTCGCCGCAGAATTCTCAACTAGGAGGTAGAATAGGTGGCAATTAAGACACACAAGTCCATTATGGGAATAAAAGTAGGTATGACGCAGGTTTTTGATGATGCCGGCAAGGCCATTCCAGTAACAGTGGTGCAGGCTGATCCTAATGTAGTATTACAGAAGAAGAAAGTGGCAACCGATGGTTACGATGCCATCCAGGTGGGCTTTTTGAATATCCGGGAGAAACTGGTGAATAAACCCAAGATGGGTATATTCGCGAAGGCGCGCCTGAAACCTTGCCGCCACATAAGGGAATTCAAAGTTGATAACGTGGATGATTATGAAGTCGGCACGGAAATTAAAGCGGACATATTTTCCGCCGGTGAGGTTGTTGACGTAGTCGGCACCTCCAAAGGCAAAGGTTTTTCCGGTGCAGTCAAGAGACATAACATGGCGCGCGGATCCATGGGACACGGATCCAAGTATCATCGTCGGCCCGGTTCGCTGGGCGCCATGGGTCCAGCTCGAGTATTCAGAGGCCGCAAGATGCCTGGTCATTATGGCGGAGACCGGATTACAATCCAGGGGCTTAAGATAGTTAAAGTCTATCCGGAGAAAAACTTAATCCTGATTAAGGGTGCGATTCCCGGGCCCAGAAAAGGTCTGGTGCTGATTAAGAATTCAATTAAGGCATAATCGGAGTTCTAACGAAGGAGGTAAAAAAAAGATGCCTAAAGTTGCAGTATATGATATGCGCGGCACCCAGGTCGGGGAGATAGACTTGAACGACAGAGTCTTTGGCATAGAGCCCAACGAAGCGGTGATGCAGCAATTTGTTAAGATGCAGCTTGCCAACAAGCGGCAGGGTACAGCTTCGACTAAAACCAGGGCTGAAGTCAGAGGCGGGGGGAAGAAACCCTGGAAGCAAAAAGGAACAGGACGAGCCCGGGTGGGCAGCAGCCGCAATCCTGTATGGCGCGGTGGCGGAATCGTTTTTGGCCCAAAACCCAGAGACTATTCTTATACACTTCCCCGCAAGGTAAGGCGCTTAGCTCTGAAATCCGCCCTTTCCAGCAAAGTGAAGGACAGCAATATAATAGTGGTTGATTCCCTGACATTCGAGGAGCCGAAAACCAAACTAATGCTGGAGACTCTTGAATCATTGAACGCAGCGGAAAAGACTTTGGTAGTAACTGCTGACGGAGATGTTAATGTCTACAAGTCGGCTCGCAATATTCCTGGAGTCAAGTCACTCAGAGCCGATTATATAAATGTTTTTGACATCCTCAAGTATGATACTCTGCTCATGACCACGGATGCAGTTGCCAGAGTTGAGGAGGTATTTGCTTAAAATGAGAGATTATCGAGATATTATTATCAAGCCCGTAGTAACCGAAAAATCGATGAATCTGCTGGCTGATGACAAATACACCTTTATCGTAGACAAGAGAGCCAACAAGACCGAGATCAAAAACGCCATTGAAAGCATTTTCAAGGTTAAGGTTGACAAAGTGAGCACCATGGTAGTGAAGGGCAAACCCAAACGAATGGGAAGATTCGAGGGACGTACTTCAGACCGCAAGAAGGCTATTATTAGTCTGAAACCAGGACAGAAGATCAAGTTGTTTGAAGGTATGTAATAAACCGTCATTCGGTGTGTTGTAAGGAGTGAGCAAGCAAATGGGCATAAAGAAATTTAGGCCTACAACCCCCAGCAGAAGACATATGACAATTATGAGCTTCGAAGAAATAACTAAGACCGAGCCCGAAAAAAGCCTCACAGTTGCCCTCAAGAGCAAGGGAGGCAGAAACGCCCAAGGGCGTTTAACCGTCAGACATAAGGGTGGCGGCCACAAACGTCTGTATCGGGTAATAGACTTCAAGCGCATTAAGGATGATGTCCCGGCCACAGTGGCAGCGATTGAATACGATCCCAATCGTTCCGCCAACATCGCTTTACTTCATTATGCAGATGGTGCCAAAGCGTATATTTTGGCCCCGAACAATCTGAAGGTGGGCGATAAAGTAGTATCGGGATCCAAAGCGGATATTAAGACCGGTAACACTTTGGCCCTCAAGGACATTCCGGTGGGGTCTTTGATCCATAACATAGAATTACGCCCAGGCAAAGGCGGACAAATGGTACGTTCCGCTGGAACGGTGGCCCAACTTATGGCCAAGGAAGGAGCCTATGCTCACGTAAGGCTGCCGTCTGGTGAAGTCAGGTTGGTTCACATCAACTGCCGTGCTACCTTGGGGCAAGTAGGCAATCTGGATTATGAAAATCAAAAGATAGGCAAGGCGGGCAGATCTCGCTGGATGGGAATAAGGCCGACAGTTAGGGGTTCGGTAATGAATCCTGTGGATCATCCCCACGGCGGCGGCGAAGGCAGAGCCCCCATTGGGAGGCAGTATCCGGTATCACCTTGGGGTAAGATTGCAATCGGCGGCAGGACACGGAGGAAAAAGCCTTCCGACAAGATGATAGTCAGGAAGAGAAACAAATAGTATTAAATTGTGTACTAAGCTAAGGAGGTCTTTCAATGGGCAGGTCACTAAAAAAAGGACCTTATTGTGAAGAGAAGCTTTTAAAGAGGATCGAAGAAATGAACGAATCCGGCCAAAACAAGGTTATCAAAACCTGGTCCCGTCGTTCTACCATCATGCCCCAGATGTTAGGACATACGATAGCTGTTCATGATGGACGCAGGCACATTCCCGTCTATATCACCGAAGATATGGTGGGTTTGAAATTAGGTGAATTCGCTCCTACCCGGACATTTAGGAGCCATGCCGGCAAATCCGAGAAGTCGAGCAGAAGCAGATAGGAAGGAGGAGATATATAAATGGAATCTAGAGCAGTAGCTCGCTATATACGCGTATCTCCCTTGAAAGCCCGCCAGGTAGCTGATTTGGTCCGGGGCAAGAACATCAAAGAAGCCTTGGGTATCTTAAGATATACGAACAAGAAATCGGCCCCTTTGATTAACAAGGTGGTTAAATCGGCGGTAGCCAATGCCGAGCATAATTTTGATATGGATTCAGATGCACTTTATATTTCAGAGATTATGATCGACGAGGGGCCCACCCTTAAACGTATGCAGCCCCGGGCTTATGGAAGAGCAGATGTGAGACGGCATAGAACCAGCCATATTACGGTAGTTCTCAAGGAAAGGGAGGTTAGATAGTGGGTCAAAAGGTTCATCCAAAAGGATTCAGACTCGGTGTCATCAGGAGTTGGGATTCCAACTGGTACGCCGATAAAGATTATTCCGATCTGCTGCATGAAGATTATAAGGTCAGGAAAATGGTCAAAGAACGGTTTTACACTGCCGGTATCTCCAAGGTTGAGATCCACCGCACCGGCAATCGGGTTCGAGTGACTATTCACACCGCCAAACCTGGTATTGTTATTGGACGAGGCGGAACTGAAGTTGAGAGCCTCAAAGTACAGTTGAGTAAGTTGACTGGAAAGAATGTCAATGTCAACATCCAGGAGATAAAACGGCCTGAGTTGGATGCGCAGATCGTAGCCGAGAATGTTGCCCAACAACTAGAAAAACGTATTTCGTTTCGTCGGGCTATGAAACAGACCGTACAGAGGACCATGCGGGTAGGAGGCTTAGGCATCAAAATTGCCATTTCCGGCCGTTTGGGTGGTGCCGAGATAGCCAGAACCGAGTGGTACGCTGAAGGCAAGGTGCCTCTGCACACTCTAAGAGCCGATATAGATTATGGTTTTGCTGAAGCCAACACCACTTATGGGAAGATCGGCATCAAAGTGTGGATCAATCGCGGAGAGGTTGCGCCTGAAGCCAAACAAAGACCGAAGCAGAAAGCAATGGAGGAGGCAGGGCAATAATGCTTACCCCTAAAAGAACAAAATACAGAAAACAGCACCGTCCCAGTCTCAAAGGCAAAGCCCACAAGGGTAATACCGTAACGTATGGTGAATTCGGATTACAGGCTTTGGAAGCTGCCTGGATTACCAACCGGCAGATCGAAGCGGCTCGTATAGCTATCAACCGGCACGTTAAAAGAGGCGGGCAGTTGTGGATCAAAATATTTCCTGACCGGCCTATTACCGCAAAACCTGCGGAGACCCGCATGGGAAAAGGTAAAGGTTCACCCGAACATTGGGTGGCGGTTGTGAAACCGGGCCGGGTTATGTTCGAACTCTCCGGAGTATCGGAAGAAGTAGCCCGAGAAGCCATGCGCCTGGCTGCAAATAAACTCCCCATCAAGTGCAGCTTTGTAAAGAGGGAAGAAATGGGTGGTGAGGTTAGTGAAAGTTGATAAGATGAGAGAGCTAACCGATGAGGAACTGGTCAGAAAGGTTTCTGATTATAAAGAAGAATTGTTTAACCTCAGATTTCAAATTGCCACCGGGCAGCTGGATAATCCCATGAGAATCAAAGATGTGCGCAAAAATATTGCAAGGTGCAAAACGATACTGAGACAACGGGAACTTTCCAGATTAAGCAACTAAGAAGGAGGTCTAACAGGTGGCTGAAAACCAAAGCAACCGTAAAAGCATGACAGGAACGGTCACCAGCGACAAGATGGAAAAAACCATCACTGTCAGGGTGGAAACCGTCAAACAGCACCCGCTGTATAAAAAGACCATTAGGACCAATAAGAAATACAAAGCCCACGACGAGAACAATGAGGCCAAGACCGGCGATGTGGTCAGAATCATGGAGACCCGACCCTTAAGCAAGGACAAAAGATGGAAACTGGTAGAAATAGTACGAAAAGCCAAGACTTTGGAATAGTCGGGGTATTTGAAGGGAGGTTCATTCCGTGATTCAGCAGGAAACGGTTTTACAGGTTGGCGACAACACTGGTGCTAAGAAGGTCCTATGTATCAAGGTCCTGGGCGGATCGACCAGAAGATACGCGACTGTGGGTGACGTAATCGTGGTCAGCGTCAAGGAAGCTAGTCCTGGCGGAGTAGTAAAGAAGGGTGATGTGGTTAAAGCTGTTGTGGTCCGGACCAAAAAGGAAATCAGGCGGCCGGACGGATCCCATATAGCATTTTCAGAGAATGCGGCCGTTATTATTGATGATAACAATAATCCCAAGGGCACCCGTATTTTTGGCCCGGTGGCAAGAGAACTAAGGGAACGGAACTTCATGAAGATCGTCTCTTTGGCTCCGGAAGTCCTTTAATCGGTGGAGGTGTAAAAGATGAATATTAAAAAAGGTGATATGGTTACAGTCATAGCCGGTAAGGATTTAGGGAAAAAAGGCAAGGTGCTGAGAGTCATCCCAACTGAAAATCGGGTTGTGGTAGAGGGTATCAACAAAGCCAAGAAGCATCAGAAGCCGACCAGGAGTCTGCCGCAGGGAGGCATTCTGCAAGTGGAATCACCCCTTAATGCTTCCAACGTAATGCTTCTGTGCACCAAGTGCAACAAACCGACTCGGGGGGCTAGCAAGATTCTGGACAATGGGCACAAGGCCAGGGTATGTAAGCAATGCGGTGAGGTTTTAGACTAAAACTCCAGGAAGGGAGGCCAACTTTAGAATGGCCAGGTTGTTGGAACAGTACAAGCAAGATATAACCCCGAGACTAATAGATAAATTCGGCTACAAGAACATAATGCAGGTTCCCAAAATAGAGAAGGTCATTATCAACGTCGGGGTTGGGGAAGCCATCCAAAATCCCAAAGCTATGGATGGAGCTGTAAATGATCTTATGGCAATCTCCGGTCAGAAGCCGGTAATTACCAAGGCCAAGAAATCAATTGCCGGGTTTAAACTGCGCGAAGGTATGCCGATTGGGTGTAAAGTAACTCTTCGCGGCGAGCGCATGTATGATTTTTTGTATCGGCTTATAAACATAGTCCTGCCCCGAGTGCGTGACTTTAGGGGAGTCTCGCCGCAGGCTTTTGACGGTCGTGGTAATTATTCACTCGGTATAAAAGAACAGACCATCTTCCCTGAAATCGACTATGACAAGATAGATAAGATCAGAGGATTGGAAGTAGTTATTGTGACCACGGCCAAGACCGATGAAGAGGCCCGTGAGTTGTTAAAGAGTATGGGAATGCCATTCAGATAAGAGGGGGTGTTTATAAATTGGCCAAGAAATCACTGATTGCTAAGCAGAAGCGCCCAAAGAAGTATCAGGTTCAGGAATATAACCGCTGCAAAATATGTGGACGGCCCCGAGCATATATGCGCAAATTCGGATTGTGTCGGGTCTGTTTCAGGGAAATGGCCCATAAGGGAGAATTACCAGGAGTCACCAAGGCAAGTTGGTAGCTTGGATTAAGGAGGTATAACACATGGTCGTTACTGATCCCGTAGCTGATTTCCTGACCAGGATTAGAAACGGTAATATGGTCATGCATCAAACGGTAGAAATACCGAGTTCCAAAATGAAGCTTGCGCTGGCCGGAATTCTAAAGGATGAAGGCTATATCAAGGATTTTGAATTCATTGCGGACGGCAAACAAGGGATAATCAGAGTATATTTAAAATACGGCCCGAACAAAGAGAGAGTAATTACGGGCATCAAGAGAATCAGTAAACCGGGGTTGAGGGTTTACGTTAAGAAGGATGAGGTGCCGAAGGTTCTGGCTGGGCTTGGGACTGCAGTTGTATCTACCTCGAAAGGGGTAATGACCGATAAGAACGCTCGCAAAGCAGGTCTGGGCGGAGAAGTCGTCTGTTATATATGGTAGCTTAAGGAGGAGTGAACCGTGTCCAGAATAGGTAGGAAGCCTATCAGTCTACCCGCGGGCGTAGAAGTAAAAATAGAAGATAATGTAATAACCGTCAAAGGCCCCAAGGGAGTGCTATCTCAGTCTATTCCTGAAGATATCAGTATTGAGTTGAAGGAAAATGAACTATTGTGTACTCGGCCGAGTGATGCTAAGAGGCACCGCGCCATGCACGGACTCACCCGGGCATTGGTCGCCAATATGGTCACCGGGGTAACCACTGGATTTGAGAAAAAGCTGGAAATGGTTGGGGTGGGGTACCGGGCTCAAATGCAGGGCAGCAAACTGGTCTTGAACATTGGTTATTCTCACCCAATCGAGATTGACCCTCCTCAAGGAGTGGAGTTCGAGGTACCAGCGGTTACCAGGATAACGGTCAAAGGTATCGACAAACAATTGGTGGGCAATACCGCCGCCGACATTCGTGCACTTAGAAAACCAGAGCCTTACAAAGGTAAAGGTGTGCGTTATGAGAACGAAGTTGTAAGACGTAAAGCGGGCAAATCGGGCGCTAAATAAATAGGAAGGGAGTGACTGCGTTGATCAAGAAGACCAGTAAAAAAGAACTGCGCCAAGGACGACATAAGAGAATAAGAACAAAGTTGGCGGGAACAGCAGAAACACCCAGACTGTGCATTTACCGCAGCCTTAACCATATTTACGCCCAGTTGATTGATGATGAAAAGGGCGTTACTTTGGCGGCCGCCTCTACCCTCGATAAGGATATGGCCGACATGGGTAGTCGCAGCAATATTGAGGCAGCCAAGCGAGTTGGGGGCAGCATTGCTCAGAAGGCCAAAGATAAGGGAATTACTACAGTAGTGTTCGACCGTAATGGGCGTAAGTATCATGGTTGCGTCTCCGCACTGGCAGAGGCAGCTCGTGAAAACGGTCTCGTGTTTTAATCTGACTGGTTATGGATAGGAGGGAAATGATGATAGAAAAGGAACAGGCAGCACCGGAGTTTATCGAGACAGTTGTCAACATTAACCGGGTTGCCAAGGTTGTAAAAGGTGGCCGCAGGTTCAGCTTCAGCGCCCTGGTAGTAGTAGGAGATGGTGAAGGACGGGTTGGCGCTGGTAAAGGGAAAGCAGCTGAAGTCCCGGAGGCCATTCGCAAGGGTGTCGAGAGCGCTAAAAGAAATATGGTGGAGATTCCGTTGATCGATGGTCGGACCATACCTCATCAGACGATTGGCAGGTTTGGAGCCGGGCAGGTCTTATTGAAACCGGCGGCAGCCGGGACTGGAGTTATAGCAGGTGGCCCGGTAAGAGCTGTCCTCGAAGCAGCGGGACTGAAGGATATACTTACCAAATGTATTGGTACCTCAAACGCTAACAATGTTGTACGGGCGACCATGGAGGGTCTTAAGAGTTTAAAAAAGGCCGAGCGGGTTGCACAGCTAAGAGGAAAGACCATCGACGAGATATTGAACTAGGGAGGTAAACCACTTGGCAAAGCAATTGAGAATTACTTGGACCAAAAGCTCTATTGGTTATCCCCGCACCCAACGTTTAACCATTCAGAGCTTGGGCTTAAGGAAATTAAACCATTCTGTGATAAAGGATGACTGCGCCCAGATCAGGGGGCAGATAGAAAAAGTCAAACATATGGTTCGCGTAGAAGAACTAAACGAGGCATAGGAGGTTTTAGAGTGAAACTGCAGGAACTGCAATCTCCACCTGGTGCAAACAAGCGGATTAAAAGGGTGGGCCGAGGCATTGGTTCCGGTCATGGCAAGACTTCTACCCGAGGGCATAAAGGCCAGAAGGCTCGTTCCGGCGGAAGTATCAGACCCGGATTTGAAGGTGGCCAGATGCCTTTACAGCGGCGTTTGCCGAAGAGAGGATTCAACAACATATTCAAGAAAGAATATGCCATTGTAAATGTGAAGGATCTTAATTGCTTTGAGGACGGAACGGTTGTAACCATTGACCTGCTACGCGAGGCAGGATTGGTTAAGAAGATTCCGGCCGGAGTGAAATTACTGGGTGACGGTGATTTGGAGAAGAAGCTCACCGTTCAGGTGCATAAGTGCAGCCGGCAGGCCGAAGAAAAGATTACGGCTAAGGGCGGCAAATTTGAGGTGGTATAATTGCTTAGCTCATTTCAACAAGCCTTGAAGATAGGGGATTTAAGAAGCAAACTGCTCTTTACCCTAATGATGCTGCTGGTGTTTCGTATCGGCGCACATATACCAGTTCCCGGCATAAATCCGGAGGCGATCGCCCAGTTATTGCAGGGCCAGTTATTTGGCTTCTTTGACATAATATCCGGGGGTGCATTCAAACGCTTTAGCGTATTTGCGATGAGCATTACTCCGTATATCAATGCTTCAATTATCATGTCGCTGCTGACCGTGGTGATTCCCGCCCTGGAAGAGCTGAAGAAGGAAGGGCAGGAAGGCCAAAAGAAGATCGCTCAATATACAAGGTATGGAACCATAGTGCTGGCCTTGATCCAAGCGATCGGGATGTCCGTAGCCTTGGGCAAGTCTGGAGCCATAGACAATCCCGGATTTTTATCCTATCTGATCATTACCATATCCCTAACCGCTGGAACCGCCATGCTGATGTGGATAGGCGAAATGATAACCGAGCGCGGGATCGGCAATGGCATATCTCTGATTATATTCTGCGGTATCGCCGCCCGTATACCATCTCAGATTCAGGGGGTAGGCCAGGAAGTAACCAGCGGGATGGCAGGTTATTTCCAGGTATTGCTGCTGATAGTGGTAGTCTTAACAGTTATTGCAGCCGTTGTGGCGATGAATGAAGGTACACGCAGACTACCTATCCAATATGCCAAGCGGGTGGTTGGCCGCAGGCTTTATGGAGGCCAAAGCACATTTTTGCCATTGAAAGTCAACAGTGCGGGAGTCATCCCCATCATTTTCGCGATGTCTCTAGGAATGTTCCCGGCTACAATCGGGTCATGGATGAGCCCAACCTCGTCCTTTAATGTGTTTATAAACACGTATTTTAGTTACACCAGCGTAGCTTACAACGTTTTCTATGCGGCTCTGATAATCTTCTTTACTTATTTTTATGTTTCAATCATATTCAATCCGCTGGACGTTGCTGATAATATCAAAAAGAACGGTGGTTTTGTCCCGGGCATTCGTCCTGGTCGTCCCACCGCTGAATACATCGATAAGGTATTGTCTCGTTTGACCCTGGCAGGCGGGGTTTTCCTGGCACTGATAGCCATATTGCCGAATATAGTTATTGCTATTACCGGGATAAAAAGCCTTTGGTTCGGAGGGACTGCTCTTTTGATTCTGGTTGGAGTTGCCCTCGACACCATGAAGCAGGTCGAATCTCACCTGTTGCTGAGAAGTTATGAAGGCTTTGTTAAATAGGAGATGATCAGATGAATATAACTCTAATGGGCCCACCCGGTGCCGGGAAGGGGACTCAAGCGGAATATATCAAGAAAGAATATCCGATACCGCATATCTCTACTGGCGACATGTTCAGGGAAGCGGTACAGAATGCTACCCCCATGGGGATGGAGGCAAAGAAATACATGG